>PLTD01000040.1 GCA_003165335.1 Rhodospirillales bacterium
AGACGATCTGGACGCGGCGGTTCTGCGGTTCCTTGACGCCGTCGGCGGTCGGGACAAGCAGGTCGCGTTTGCCCTTGGCGACGATCGCGATCTCGGATGACGGGATGCCGTCCTTTTCGAGTTCGGAAGCAACCGACTCCGCACGGCGGCGGCTGAGACGCATATTATAGGCGTCAGAACCCACCGTATCGGTGTGACCCGTCACCGTCAGCTGCGTGACCTTCGCCGGGCCGGCATTGGCCGCCGCCTGGTTCACGATCGACACCGCCTGAGGCGTCAGGTCGGACTTATTGAAGTCGAAGAACACCAGATAGCTCTTCGGGACCGACGGAGCAGCCGCGACCACGGGCGGCGGCACGTAAGCAGCCGCAGCCGACTCAGAGGCGCCTTCCGGGCCGAAGTCGAACCTCACATCCACGCCGAAAGTCCTTGCCGGCTCATAAATTGCCGAACCGACGGGACCCAGGCCGACATATTGTACGATCTCCCGGTCATCCAGCAGGTTGCGACACCAGAGAGCAACTTCGGCGTGCGTGTAACCAAGGTCGATGTCTGCGAGTGCGACGCGGGTATTGACGAGCCACACAAAGGGACTGGTCGCGGCATTGATGATCGCTGGGTCAGGCACGTTCGGGCTGGTCGCCGACGTGGTGTTCGAGGTCAAAAGGGCGGCGCTGCGGAAATTCGCATCGATCCGGGCTGTCAAATGACCGCCCCGCCAAATCTCGTCGCTAGTGTATTGCGTGCCAAGCGTGCCGGTAAAGTTCGGACGCTGCTGCGCCATGAATCCGGGCGGACCGGCAACCGAGGCAAGGCCCGCAGGAATCGTAGCCTGCTCAAACTTGAAGTTGGTATAACCGACATTGGCTATGAGTGTCACAGCCCTAACAAGGGCGATTGTGTTCTCGAACTCGAAGCCGAGGGCGTGCGCGTCACCCTGGTTTACGATGGCTTGCGAGAATAGGGCGGTGGCGGGATTGCCCGTCAATAGTCCGGACGTGTCGTATTGAAGGTTGGTGTAGCGTGCATCGAAGAGTGCAAGGTCGCTCCGCAGCCGATGATCGAATTGCTCGGTTTTTACGCCCACTTCCCAGGAACGCGCCTCCTCGGGCTTGTAGGTCAGCGTTGAAAGCGAGCCACCCGAAACAAAGCCGGTCGAAAACTTCCCGTACAGCAAAGTGTCGGGGTCCAATTGATAGTTGAGGCCTGCCAGGTAAGTAAATACGCTGTGCTTGTATTTGATCGGCGAAATGCCTGGGGTAACGGTCTGATCGGGAAGAGATTCGTGACCGTTCTTTTCATCCTGCGTCCAGCGTATACCGGCAACCAGATCGAGCTGGTCGGTCAGATGAAATTCCGGCTGGGCATAGACCGCATTGGAGAAGGTTTGCACAGCGTTTCCCGAATAGCCGGGATTGGCGGGGATGACGAAAGGTGTGCCGTTGAGGGCGGTATTCTGGCCGGTAATCACCTGTGTAATGGTCGTGTTGTAGCTGTCGGTGAATCCCGCGGAAGTAATATGATCATAGAAATGCAGGGCGCCGGCCGTGAGCGTCATCCACTTGGTTGTGTAATTGACCTGAAACTCGTCGCTCCATTGCCACTCCCGGTTGTAATCGTTGTTGCCGAGGAAGACGAAGGGGGCTCCGGTTACGAACGAGGCTAGTTTCGTATTGCCGCCAGGAGCGAATGGAATCGCCAGGCCGGGCGGATATCCGCCAAGTCCGGCAACCGGTACATTGACCAAGCCACCCAGGCCGTCGAGCTGGAAAGTCGTGTAGTTCTTCGTCTCTCGTTCTGACAGGATGTTCTTAAGGGAAAGGTCGTCGTTGACCCAATATGTCGCAGTCAGATTATGGCCCCACACCTCGGTCACACCCGGCGTGGTAAAGGCATTGTTCACCGCATCCGGGCGCTGGGTCGTGATCGGCGTCATGGGATTGGGACTGGCAGCGTAAAGCTGACTGAGGAATCCCGTAGGCAGGTAAGATACGCCCTCGGCGTTCGGCGTAAAATCGTCGTGCGAATAATCGAATTTATAGGTGAGCGTGAAGTCGTCTACCGCGTATTTCAAAGCGCCCATAAAGGCATTGGTATCATCGTCGCCCAACCGCTTGGGCGAGGTCAGGACGCCGCTTTCGACCCCGGAATTGACGTAGTTCCACTGTGTCCCGGCACCCAGGTTCTTGGTGTCGCCTTCGTGCTCGGAATGGAGATAGGTGAAGGACGCACTGAGAGGACCCCAAGCGGGAAGGTCCAAATGAGTCTTGCTGCGGAAGGTTGCAAGATTGCCGCCCGTGAGCTCCTGATACCCGCCATATTCGCCAGTCGGGTCCTTCGTAATGATCTGGATCGCGCCGCCCGTCGCGTTGCGGCCGAAGAGAGTACCCTGCGGGCCCTTCAACACTTCGACGCGATCGATATCGGCCAGCTCGAAAACCGAACCCGATTGGGCTTGCAGGTAAACGCCGTCCAGATAGGGTGAGACACCCTTGTCTTGCCCGGCTGCCGACGAGGCGCCAAGGATGCCGCGCAAAGTATAGTTTGGCGACTGATTGCCGCCTGCCCCTAAGCGGACCGTCAGGTTAGGCGCCACTGCATTGAGATCGTTCAGCGTCTCGATCCGGTCGGCCTTCAGTGCCTCAGCATTCAGAGCAGTGATGGAGATCGGAACCGATTGCAGCTTTTGCTCTCGCTTCTGCGCGGTTACCACGATCTCCTCGAGCCCGCCCGAATTTGCTGCCTGCGCGGATGTTTTTTGGTCTTGCGCAG
>PLTD01000254.1 GCA_003165335.1 Rhodospirillales bacterium
AGCGTACCCAGCAGCTTCTGAACCAAGCCCAGCGCATCGCCTACGATGTGCAGCAGATCGATCACGCGTTCTCGACTACCTACGCGCCGGTTTCCTCAGGGGCATCCAGCCAGGCGCTGATTTCGAATGCGCAAGCTCGCTGGCAGACTTCGGTTGCGGCGCTTCAGGATGCGCTCCGGGTGCAGGCCGGCGTGGTTGGCAACCTCGACACCAACCGTATCCAGACGTCGGCGCTGGTGACTTCAAGCCAGTCCGCCACCGGCGCGCTGCAGGCAACCCAGGCCGGCAACCAACTCGTCGCTCTACAGGCCCAGCAACTCGCCGATTTGACCGCAACTGTTGCAGCGCAGGGCCGGGCTCAGAGCCTGGAAGCCGCGCAACGTGCCTCAGCACAGGACCAGGGCAGGGAGCAGCTTCGCCGGTTCCTGACGCAGGGCGGTGGCTACCAGCCCACAACAGTTCAGATGTTCCATTGATGAACACCTCACTCACCTCTCAACAGTTTCTGCGGATCGCGGCTATCATCTTTGTCGCGCTCGCCGCGGCCGTAGCCCCGATCCAGAGCCAGCGCGGCGAGGATGCGGCCGTCCTCATGCCTTTGGGGCGGGGCGAAGCGGACGCGCATGCCAGTGAACTCGCGCGCTGTCGAACCATCACGCCTGACGATACTGCGGTGCTCGAATCCTGCCGTCGCATATGGGCCGAGAACCGTCAGCACTTCTTCCTGTCGACGAAACCGCCCCAGCTGCCAGCCGCGTTTACCTCCGGTGCGCTCGCTGTGCCTGTGAAGGGCCAGGACCGAGTCCCGTCGTCTGGAGTTGACCAGGGTGGAGCGCGCTGATGGGCGGCACAGGGGTCATCGACCGCTTCCTCGAGGTTTTTACCCGCTATATCGATTCAGGCTTCGGTCTGCTCAGCGGCGAAGTGGCGTTCCTGGCGACGACGCTCGCCGCCATCGATATCACCCTTGCAGCCATTTTCTGGAGCTGGGCGGCCGACGAGGACATCATAACGCGGCTCGCCAAGAAGACGCTGTTCGTTGGTGTGTTCGCTTACCTCATCAGCAACTGGAACAATCTCGCCCGCATCATCTTCGAGAGCTTTTCCGGCCTCGGGCTCAAGGCGTCCGGTTCCAGCATGTCCGCTGCCGATTTCCTGAGCCCCGGTCGGGTGGCGCAAGTTGGTATCGATGCCGGTCGGCCCATTCTGGATTCGATCTCGGGCTTGATGGGCTACATCAGCTTCTTCGAAAACTTCGTGCAGATCGTCGTGCTGCTGTTCGCCTGGATCGTGGTGCTGCTCGCCTTTTTCATCTTGGCGATCCAGCTCTTCGTGACGCTGATCGAGTTCAAGCTGACAACGCTGGCCGGATTCGTGCTGATCCCCTTCGGCCTGTTTGGCAAGACCGCGTTTGCCGCCGAGCGCGTCCTTGGCAACGTTATCTCGTCGGGTGTGAAAGTCTTGGTACTCGCCGTCATCGTCGGTATCGGCTCGACCTTGTTCTCGCAATTCACCGCTGGTTTCGGCGGCAATCAGCCGACCATTGAAGACGCCATGTCCATGGTGCTGGCGGCACTATCCCTGCTGGGGCTCGGCATCTTCGGCCCTGGAATTGCCAACGGTATCGTTTCCGGCGGTCCGCAGCTCGGCGCCGGTGCTGCCGTCGGGACGGGTCTCGCCGCGGGCGGCATCGTCGCTGCCGGAGCGGCCGGTGCCGGCATGGGGGCGGGGGTAGCTGGCGGTGCGCTCGCGGGGGCCGCACGTGGCGGTGCCTCAGTCGCGGCGGCTGCCTCCGCTGCCTATCGCGGGGGTGGGGGAGCAGCGCAGGCGGGAAGTTCCGCCATCGCAACTCCGCTGCGTCGCGCGGCGGCATCCAACCCCGCCGAAACGGGATCTGCTGCGGCTTCCGATGGCGCGCCTTCCATTGGAAGTGCGCCGGCTTGGGCGACGCGCATGAAGCGCTCGCAGACCGTGGGTCACGGAGTTTCCGCAGCTACCCATGCCGTCCGCTCAGGCGATTCCGGCGGTGGAGGGGCTTCCGTCGATCTCTCTCAGGGGGAACGCTGATGTTCAAGAGATCTTCGGTGCGCTATGGCCGCATGCCGGCCCCAGAAACCCCCTATCAGAAGGCAGCCCAAGTCTGGGATGAACGTATCGGCTCGGCCCGCGTTCAGGCCAGTAATTGGCGGCTGATGGCGTTCGGCTGTCTGCTGCTATCAGGCGGTCTTGCTTCCGCGCTCGTTTGGCAATCCATTCGTGGCACCGTGACGCCATGGGTGGTGCAGGTCGATCGCCTCGGCCAGGCCCAGGCCGTGGCGCCAGCCGAAAGCAGCTATCAGCCGACCGACCCGCAGATCGCCTTTCACCTCGCGCGTTTCATCGAGGATGTCAGGGGATTGCCGGCCGATGGCATCGTGCTGCGCCAAAACTGGCTGCGCGCCTATGACTTCATCACGGACCGTGGTGCGGCGGTACTCAATGACTTTGCCCGCACCAACGACCCCTTCGCCAACTTGGGCAAGCTGCAAATCTCCGTTGAAGTCTCCAGCGTCATCCGAGCGTCGCCGACCTCGTTCCGCGTCGCCTGGATCCAACGGGTTTACGAGAACGGAAGCCTGAGCGCGACCGAGCGCTGGACCGCGATTCTCACCGTCGTGATCGACGCCCCCCGCGATGCCGATCATCTCCGGAAAAATCCGCTCGGGGTCTACGTCAACGCCATCAACTGGTCGAAGGAGCTGGGACAATGAAGTCATCGTGCAAAGCGGCGTTGCCGGTCGCGCTCCTTTCGGCCTCGATGCTTGCCGGCTGCACCATTCCGTTAAAGCCGCCGCCGCAGATTTCCTATGACGACGAGGCGCAGCCCGCGGTCCAGCTTGCCGACCCGCCAAAGCCGGTCGAAGTCGTCGAGATGCCAAAGCTTCTGCCGCTTCCGGGCCAGCTCAAGCCGCTGCATGGGGTTAAGTCCAAAACAGAGCCTGGCGATCCCCGCGAGCGTGTTGAGAAGGCCAATGCCGCGGCCCGCGTGCAGCCGACCCGCAATGGCTACATCAATGCTGTTCAGGTCTACCCATTCTCGCAAGGTGCTCTCTATCAGGTCTATGCGGCACCAGGGCAGGTGACGGACGTTGCCTTGCAGGAAGGCGAGCAACTCGTGGGTTCCGGGCCGGTCGCGGCTGGCGACACCGTGCGCTGGATCATCGGCGATACCGAAAGCGGGACTGGAGCGACCAAGCGCATCCATATCCTGGTCAAACCCACACGACCTGACCTTGTTTCCAATCTTGTGGTCAACACCGACCGGCGCACCTATCTGCTCGAACTTCGCTCCGCGGAAAAAACCTATATGGCCTCGGTGTCCTGGCAGTATCCGGAGGATCAGCTGATTGCGTTGCGGCGCCAGAATGTCAGTGCGGAGAATGCGACGCCCATTGTGACCGGCGTAGATATCTCGCGGTTGCGTTTTCGCTACGCGATCGAGGGCGACAACCCGCCCTGGCGGCCGATCTCGGCGTTCGACGACGGCTCCAAAGTCTACATCGAGATGCCCGCCGGAATCGCGCAAGGAGAAGCGCCGCCGCTGTTCGTGATAGGCCCCGAAGGCGACGGCCAGCTCGTCAATTATCGGGTACGGCAGAACTACTACATCGTCGACCGTCTGTTCGCCGCGGCTGAGCTGCGCATGGGCGGCGAGCATCAGCAGACCGTCCGCATCAGCCGTACCGACGGGAGAGGGCGGTGAGCATTGACGGGGAAACCGACATTCGGCCTGGCGGTGACCACGAAGCCGACCAATCCTCGTCCATGCGTCTTCGCGCGGAACGTCCCCGCGTCACAAGGCTGTCCCGAAAGGTCCTGGCGGGCGGTGCAGCGATTGCATCGGCTGCCGTCTTTGGAGCGATCTTGTGGGCGCTGCAGAACAACCGCTCGCACACGCCAGCGCCGTCAGAGCTCTACACGACGGACCATCACAACGTTGCCGACGGTTTAGCCGGCCTGCCGCGCGACTATGCGGGTGTGCCTCGCCAGGCTCCACCGCTAGGACCCGCTCTGCCCGGCGATCTCGGGCGTCCAATATTGAACGGGCAAAACACGCCTTCGGCTGGGACTGCTGCAACCGATTCCGAGCAACAACGTCTCGGCCAGGAAATCGAAGC
>PLTD01000245.1 GCA_003165335.1 Rhodospirillales bacterium
TGCTCAAGGCGGTCGGCTTCAAATACGGGCGCTGGACCGACAGCATCCTGATGCAGCGCGAGCTTGGACCGGGCGGCATGGCGCCGCCCGACGACGGCGGCGGCAAGGCGGTCGCGAAGACAGGTCGCAATGGCGGGTAACCGGAGCCGCTGGCATCGCAGCGTTATTCGCGCACCACATAGGTGTAGAACCTGATGCTGCCGTCCGGCTCGGTCTCCCGATAGATCCCCTGGATTTCCACCTCGAACCCCGGGAACAGATTGGCGCTGCGCTCGAAGGTTTTGAGATAGTCCAGCATCGGCCGCGTGCGCTCGTCGAGCCGCTCGCCCGGGACGATGCTGGCGATGCCCGGCGGATAGACCACGAACAGCGTGGTGGCGACCCGGCCGAACATCTGGTCGACCGGAATATAGTCGACATTGTTGCGCACCATCTGGCGCACCGCCTCGTGCGGCGGCATCGCCGGCGTCGGCAGGTGGTCCGGCGCGAACTGGGCGCGCTGCAGGCTGTTGGTCAGGTTGTCGCGGAAGAAGCCGTGCATCTCCGCGCACAGTTCGCGCAGCCGCACGCCTGCGTAGCGCGCCGGGCGCCGGCGCACGAATTCCCCGATGGCGTCATCGAGGCGGGCGTTGTCGTCATGCAGCTTCTTGAAGGCGACCAGCGAGCTCAGCAAGGTGCCCGCCTTGCTCGATTCGATGCCCGGCGTGAGCAGGAACAGCAGCGAATTGAGGTCGTTCTTTTCGGGCACCACCCGGTTCTCGCGCAGATATTGCGCCACCACCGGCGCCGGAATGCCGTAATCGGCATAGGCGCCGGTGCCGGGATCGAAGCCCGGCGTCAGCAGCGTGAGCTTGTTGGGATCCGTCATGGCATAGCCGGGCGCGAGATGACTGAAGCCGTGCCAGCGGGCGCCCGGAGCCAGTTCCCAGTAATGCGCGTTGGCGGCGAGGTCGTCGGTCGAAATATCTTCCCATGGCACCTCGCGGGCCGCGTCGCCGTCGCGTTCCGAAAGCGTGACGCGATCGGGCACGAAAGCCTCGAAGAACCAGCTCCGTGCCGGGTCGTTCTCCCTGGCCTCGAACTCGCGTCGCACGGCGCGGATCTTCTTGCGCAGCTCGATGCCGAGCCGGATGGTGTCGTCCCACAATACTTCGCCGGATCGTCCCTTCATCATCTGCGCGCCGACGTCCAGCGAGGCGAACAGAGGGTAGAACGGCGAGGTCGAGGCATGCAGCATGAAGAATTCGTTGAAACGGCGGTGCTCGACGCGGCGGCGCTGCCCCTTGATGTGGCGATCGCGCACGTGGATCTGGGAGGCCTGCGAGAAGCCCGCGAGCTGTTTGTGGGTGGACTGGGTGGCGATGATGCCGGGCTGTTCCGGGCCGAGGTGGTCGAGCCCCATGGCGAAGCGGCCGGCGAACAGCGGATGAAATTTCATGAATCCGGCCCAGGCCTCGTCGAACAGGATATAGTCGCACAGATGGCCGATCTTCTCGACGATCATGCGGGCATCGTAGATCGTGCCGTCATAGGTGCACTGCTCGATCACGGCGACGCGGAACGGCCGCTCGCGACGCCAGGCTTCCGGGTCGCAGACCAGCGGATGGTTGCGGATTTTCTCGCGGATATGCGCCTCGTCGAAGGCTTCGTGGAAGATCGGACCGACCAGCCCATAGGCGTTGCGATCGGTTTCGAGATAGACCGGCGTGCCGCCGCCGACGAACAGCGCGCCGTGATGAGCGGCCTTGTGGTTGTTGCGGTCGAACAGCACCAGATCGCCCTCCGCTACCAGCGCGGAGAGTACGATCTTGTTGGAGGCCGAGGTGCCGTTGAGCACGAAATAGGTCTTCTCGGCACCGAAGATGGCAGCCGCTTCCTGCTGCGCCCTCAGGGCCGGGCCCTCGTGGGTCAGGAGGTCGCCCAATTCGAGCACGGAATTGTCGAGATCGTCGCGGAAAACTTCCCGTCCGAGATGTTCGACGAAGATCCGGCCGATCGGACTGCGGCTGTAGAAGATGCCGCCGTTGTGGCCCGGACAGGTCCATAGCTGGTTGCCGCGCTCGGCATAGTCGACCAGCGCGCCGAAGAACGGGGTTTTCAGCGTGTCGGCATATTGCTTGAGCCGGCCCACCAGGTTTCTGGCGATGAATTCCGGCGTTTCCTCGGCGAGGAAGATGTAGCCGTCGATATAGTCGAGGACCTCGATCGGGATATCCTCCAGGCGCTTGCGCCGCACCAGGATCACGATCGGCATTTCGAGGCCGCGCCGGCGCATCAGGTTGATCAGCGCCGCGGTCTTGCCCTCGAGGCCCTTCTTGCCCCAATCCACCACCATGCAGCCGATCGCCGCGTCGGTCTGTACCGCGATCTCGGCATCTTCGACCCGCCGCGCCCGTACCACCCCAAAGCCGAGCTTTTCGATCTCCGAGGTGATCTGGGCGAGCCGCAGCCCCTCCAGGTCCTCGACGTTGAACGCCGGTGTGCACATCAGGAAGGTGAAATGCCGGAAGAAATCCATGCCAATGGCCTGCTTTTGCTGTCGTTTCGTCGAGGGCTATCGCCCGGATGCGGGCTTCCCGGACGTTCCCGGGAAAAGCGCTCGCCGCGTTCTACAAGCGGGGATCAATATAAAGATTGGATGACGGCCGCATTGCTTCGCACGCCGATCGCGGCGCCCGCTCCACCCAATCTCCTGAATCGCGGAAAAGGTCGCCGGGGGCGATCGGCGCTTGCGGCGGCAGGCGCAGTCACGGCGGAATTTGACTCGGCTGAAGATACCGGCGTTAGCTGTCAAAGGCTGTGCGGGTCGGCACCATCGAGGAGAATTGCGGCCTGCCAGTCACGGCCATCTATGCTTGTCAGCTATTCGGGGCATGGGCGATGTGGTGGTTCGACAAGGACAAACGCCGAGAAGTCTGGGACGAGGAAATCCAGTGGCCGATCGGCGATATCGAGGCGGCGCACCGGATACGCGAAATCTGCCGCTCCGCCGCCGACAGCGCCGGGAAAATAGCCGGCGTCGCCGATCATTCCGATAAAAAGAGGGCATACGAGACCGCGCGCTACGAACGCGCGGCCAAGGCCGCGATGGAGATCGCGATGAAGATTTCCGACGATCTGTTGCGCGATTCCTCGGTGCGCCAGATCGTCAGCCTGTGCATGACGGCCAACGATCTGCGGACGGCGCGGATATTGTTTCGCGCGATTCAGGCCTTCTCGATCAAGGAAGACCTGCTGAGCGAGCATCCGATGCTGCGGCAGTGACGCTAAGCCAGGGCGAACCCGGGCGGGTGACTTTGATCCATATCAACCGGCGTGGCGCTTCCTGGGCGCTCGTCCTGGACGGATACGGTCGGAAAAGTGCTGCGATATGCGGTATCGTCGCGCCGGGTGGCGCGCAAAGCGCCGCCGAAGGCAAGGCTTTAGGGATGGCTGAGATGCACGAGGACATTCTGGCGAAATTGGAGCAGCGCCTTGGACGATTGCATGCGCGCCAGCGCCTTGGAATCGAGCGCGATCACGAAGCCCAGATCTTCGGCCAGGGTCTCACTCTGGTTCACCTGGAAAACTGGTATTCCGCCCAGTCGATCATTTCGGGCGCGCTGAAGCTGAGCGGTCTGTATTGGCGCGCGCGCCGCAATGCTCAACGCATCATCGTCAGGCACAACGACATCAGGCTCAGGGATCTGCCGCCGCGCTTCGACGGCTTTATCATCCTGCACATCAGCGACATGCACGTCGACATGAACGAGGTGGCGATGCAGCGGCTGGGCGAGCTGGTCGGCGGGATGAAGTACGACCTTTGTGTCCTGACCGGCGACTACCGCGGCAAGACGTTCGGACCGTTCGAGGCCGCGCTGGACGGCGTCGCGCGGGTGCGAAGTCACTTGACGGGACCGGTTTATGGGGTGCTGGGCAACCACGACACCATTCAGATGGTTCCGGGGCTGGAAGCCATGGGGATACGGATACTGCTCAATGAGTGCGAGCCGATCGCGCGCGATGACCAGCGCATCTTTCTGGCCGGGGTCGACGATGCGCATTTCTACCGCATGGACAACATCGAAAAAGCCGCGCTGCCGATCACGGAGGGCGCGTTCTCGATCCTGCTGTCGCACACGCCGGAAATCTACCGTCAGGCGGCGCACGCGCATTTCAACCTGATGCTGAGCGGCCATACCCATGGTGGCCAGATCTGCCTGCCCGGGTCGATCCCGATTACGCTGGAGGCGGCGTTGCCGAGACGATTGGGCGCGGGCGCCTGGCAGCATCACGATATGATTGGCTACACTTCGGTGGGTGCCGGGTCGAGCGTGGTTCCGGTACGCCTCAATTGTCCGCCTGAAATCACCCTGCATTGCCTGCGCCGCGGCTGACCGGGCGCTAATAGGGCTCGTCGCGCAAATGGGCGCGGTACAGAAGCCGGGACAGCAACAGCTCGCCGGCGAAAAAGATTGCGACGCCGAGCACGATATCGACGACCGTCAAGGCAAGCATGTCGCGGCATGCCAGCATCGGCAACAGGGATTCGGGGATCTGATCGAGGCCCTGCGCCTGGCTACTCGGCGGCCGGTTCAGCCTGCGCTTGACGAAGCTGGAGAACAGGTCGCCGACCATCGCGGCACCTGCCGCCATCGCGCCGGTCGTCAACGCCAGGCCGACCAGCGGCGCGCCGACGGTGGTGGCGAGGATCGAGACCGCAATTCCGCGGAACGTTTTCGATGTCCCGAACAGCGGCCGCCCGTCGAAAAACCGGACGCGGCAATCCAGCGGGAGGCTGAATCGGCCGCCGAAAATCTTCTTGGCGACGACAGGGGCGCCGTTCGCCAGCGTCAACAGAGCCATCATTTGAAGGATTGCCAGAACATGCATCGACGCAGCCTATCGCAGCTGCCATCGTGGGTCATCCGATTCTGGAGGCCGTCAATTTTTGACTTGCCCCAAGGACAGCCCGGAAGCAACTGGTTCATTCCAGCCGCAAATTTGCAAAGTCACCGCAGCAATTGCATACTTGTCACAGAGAATGTTCTGATCGCACTCGAGGAAATTGAACAATGGCGGACGCCGATCTGGATGTCGTAATTCGGCAGCTTTCGAAGCAGCAGAGCAAGGCCCTTATGGCTGCCGCCAAAACCCGGCGTGATCGCTTTGCCGGCCTTGCGGCGAAGGCGAAGGACAAGCAGACCAGGGAAAAATACCGGCAAATCGCGAAAAACGTCGTCGAGCAGGGGACTGCGGCCGCCAAACGCCTGCAAATTGCCGCCGACAACGCCGCCGACAGTTATGCCAGGTCGATGCGGAATGCCGCTGAGCTCCACGCCGCCGAGGCGATGCAGGCCGCCAACAAGGCCAAGAAGGCCGTCAAGAAGGTGGTGAAGAAGACCGTCAAGAAGGCAAAAGCCTGACCCGGCGCTGCCTTCGCCGAATCCGCGCCGCCGCGCACGTCGAAGAACGTTGGTCGGGGATTTGGCCTGCGTCGAACGAAGCAGAATCCGGAGAGAGGAGTCGGGCCCTCGCTACCGCTGCTCGCTGTGGTGGAACGCGCCTGTCTGCGATCCCGCGAGCGCTATCGCGCAAGGTCGATCGCTCCCGGCGCCCGCAAAGGTTCTCTGTCGACTGCGATTTCTTTTTGCGGGTCGGGCGTATTCGACATATTGCCGGCGATATCAGTGGCTTGCGGCGATTGCGGAGCGTTGGCGGGCACTGCTGTGGGCTCTTTGCTGCGGCTTTGTTAAGCCAATCGGGATCATATCGGCCATGAGATGCTTGTCTCTCCGTTAGCGGTCACCCTGAGCCAGCGGAAACCACGGCACGGGTTGATTTCTTTCGCTCACTTTCGAAAGCGCCCATCATGATGGTTCTGGATCATTCGACTCCCGCCGCGGTCGTTCTCGTCGTCGAGGACGAAATGCTGTTGCGGATGCGCGCGGTGGATATGGTGGAAGATGCCGGTTTTACCCCGGTTGAGGCGGTGGACGCCGATGAGGCCGTCGCCATTCTGGAGTCCAGATCCGACATCGCGCTGATCTTCACCGACATCCAAATGCCCGGCAGTATGGATGGCCTGAAGCTCGCCCATGCGGTGCGTGAGCGCTGGCCGCCGATCAAGATCATCCTGGTGTCCGGGCAGTTGAAGCTGACGGACATCGATGTTCCCGCCGACAGCCTTTTTTTCGGCAAACCACTGGAGGCCCAGGCCATGATTGCCCAGATGCGGCGCATGATCGGTTCCGGCTGATGCCGGCGCGATCACGCGGGAACGGCCTTAATCGGGCCATTTGCGGCAAATCGCTTCTCGATTGATCTGTCAGGGACCCGACTTATGGTGATATAGTCAGCCATGTTCAAAATCGATGACCATCTGGATGAGCAATATTCGAACGGCGGGGCACATCCGCCGGAGTTTCTGGAGGCGGAGAACGTCAGCCTTCGGCTGCTGCTGGCGCAGGCCGCAATCGATGCCCGGGAATTGCTCGCCCAGGCCGGTATCGACGCCAAGGAGCGCGAGGCGGCCGAAAAGCTTCAGAAGCTGATCCTGGAAGAGCTTCACCACCGCATCAAGAATACCCTGGCGACGGTCAGTGCGATCGCCTCCCAGAGCTTGCGCANNGCAACGTGCCGGGCGCCGAACACGCCCAGCACGCCATCGAAGGCCGGCTGCTGGCGCTGGGACGGGCCCACGATCTCCTTTTGCAGGCCCGATGGACCAGCGCGGATCTCGGAAAGATCATTCGCAGTGCGACCGAAGCCTTCGACAATCCCGATGTGCCGAAATTCACGATTGCGGGACCTGATGTCCGGGTGACGTCGGGAGCCGTGATTGCGATCGCAATGACCCTCAACGAGCTTTGCACCAACACCACGAAGTTCGGCGCCTTGTCGGTGCCTGCCGGCCGCGTCGACATCGTCTGGACACTCGATCCCGGGACGCAGCATCTGCACCTGAAGTGGACCGAGAAGAACGGCCCCGAGGTTCAGGCTCCGGACAAGCGCAGTTTCGGCACGCGTCTGGTCGAGACACTTGGCAAGCAATTGAAGGGCGACGTCCATCTGGGGTATGAGCCCAGTGGTTTTGTCTATGCGTTCGATGTGCCGCTGGCGTCGCTGGCCCCGACCGCTTCCGAATAGCCAGGGCAGGCGTTTGGTCGGCCCGAGTGAGCTGGCCGCGCCGCCTTCGCAGGCGGACATCTCGTTGCGCCTTTTGGATGTTTGGTAAACATCCCCCGGAACCATTGAGCGGCGCACGCATTGGGCCCTGTAACGGCATCAGAACGCCGTCCATCAGGCCGAAGGATGCCACGCACCAGCTGCGATGGATTCCGTGCATTTTCTGAATCTTCTGCCGGAGGCTGCCGGTGTTGGCAGCGCCAGATCGGCCAGCCGCGCTGGGCGAGATCAATCCGCTCACCTGAAAGGTACCGGTCATGAATATCGCGATTCCGTCGAAACCATCAAAGTCCACTCCCGCGGCAACGACGGGGACGATGAAAGCGCTCGTCTATCAGGGGCCGGGAAAGAAGGCCCTGGAAGACCGTCCCAAGCCGGAAATCACCGCGTCCACCGACGCCGTCGTCAGAGTGACCAAAACGACGATATGCGGCACCGACCTGCACATCCTCAAGGGTGACGTCGCGACCTGCAAGCCGGGCCGCATTCTCGGCCATGAGGGCGTCGGCATCGTCGACCAGGTCGGGCCGGCGGTGACGGCATTCAAGGCGGGAGACCATGTTCTGATCTCCTGCGTCAGCGCCTGCGGAAAATGCGAATATTGCCGGANNACACCATCGATGGTACGCAAGCCGAATTCGTCCGCATCCCCTACGCGGATACGAGCCTCTATCCCATTCCCGCCAGTGCGGATGAAGAGGCGCTGGTGATGCTGAGCGACATCCTGCCGACCGG
>PLTD01000011.1 GCA_003165335.1 Rhodospirillales bacterium
GCCGCCTCGTCGGCGGCTTTCTTGGCGACGAGGGCCTCCTTGAAGACCTGGAGCGAACCCGCCATCGCACCGATTTCATCGGCGCGATCGATCGTCGGGATCGTCACGTCATGTCGGCCGGCGGCCAGGTCGCCGACGACCTCAGTGAGGGTCCCAAGGGGAATGATGACGCGGCGGCGCAGCATCACGGTGACGCCGGCGAGCACGGCAAGCAGCACGACGACGGCGAGGCCTGCCAGTGCAAGCATGACCAGGGCCCCCTCGCGCGCGGTTGCTGCGCGTTCGGCCGCTTCCGCCAGTGCGGCATCGCGCACTGCGAGGAAGCTTTGAATCGCCGGCACGATCTTGGCGACCAGGTCATCGGAGTTGATCCGGTACTTGCCGTCGTCATGTCCGGCCAGCATCTCCTTTTCCAGCCATGGCGCGGCCTGTCCAAAATAGATATCGAGCGCATCCTTCAGCGCCTTCGCGAGCCGGGGCGGACTGCCGATCTGGTCCACGCCGGCCTCGACCCGCTCGCGATCCAGATCGACCCGGCCCTGGCCACGATCGGCGGACGAAGTTTCAGCCGCCAACAGCGGACGATGCGTACTGACCGCCAGCGACATCGTGGCGGCCCGGGCGCCGGCAGTGACCCGCAGATCCTGGGCTGTACGGGCGACATCCAACAGCGCCGTCAACGACGCATCGGTCATCGCCACCTGGTTCGCAAGGCGGTTCAGAAGCGGTTCGATCATCGCGGTAACCTGGGCCACGCCGGGCAGGAAGCCTTTGACAACAGCAGCATCGCGTCCACTCATCGGCGCTGCCAGCGCGCGATCCGTCGCGGCGCGAACATCACTCAGCTTGGCCGCCGCCTGATTGAGGCCGGCAACCAGCGTTGCGCCATCGCCAACGGCGAGGACAGCGGTCCGGGCGTTTGCAAACGCCGCATCCGCCATCTGCACGGCCTTCGAAATGGCTTCGAACTGGGCAGGCGTGGCGCCCCCGTCCTGGAATAGCGGGCCGACATACGGCGCCCGTTGACCGGCTACCTGCTGGCCCACCGCCAGCACAGCGCTGAACGCGTCCACGGCCCTGATCGCCTCGGTCTTGCTTGTAAAGGTACGGTACTGCGGCACCAGAACCCCGGCGCCGAGCATCACCGCCAAAACCGTCACCGAGAGCATCGATACCGCAAAGAGCCGGCCGATTCGCATGTCCTGTTTCCCCAGATTGGATCGGGGGATCGTATTCAAGAGCCGCTAAGGCGGTTTTAATGGGGATGCGGAAAGCCGGCGTAAAACTACGGGGTATGCCCTGGTCCATCGGCCTCTGTCCCGGGGAGGCAGTCCGCCACGGGAGCGCTCGATCTCCAACGATGTCACCGAAGAGACATCGGCCCTATCGCATCCCGGGCGAGCTTCGTCCGGCATGGGTCTTCACACTCTAACAGCTACAAAAGTGCCGACTATTGTTTCTCATACTGGATGACGATCGTGGAATTGAGCGGCGCGCCAAAGTCCGAGAAAAAAAGAATCCGGGATTCCATCGTCTTTGCCTCCGCAGGCGGTGTTTTAGAGGCAAGCAACGTCGCTGCCTGCGCCATGCAAAACAGTGAGCGGTCGCGCAAAAAAAGCGGAGTTATGGAAATCGCCGGCGCGCTTGCCAACAAGTCAAACTGGTCTTTGGTGTTGGCCTCAAAGGCTTGATAACCGTCCAGGGGCCGCTCCACATAAGAACAATCCTTGAATGCTTTCCCGTGGCGGCCTTTCCTCGTAACGCAGCCGGCCTCATCCGCCCCCACCGGAAGAGCCCGAAATTGCAATCTCATATATTGCGGAATGAAGTCAGGCGTGATGACAGAGACGGGATTTCCGCTTTTGTCGCCATACTGAAAGACAAAGCGAGCCATCCGATCCGGCTGATGGCTCGCGCCGAGAATCCTAGAGATCTTATAGTGCTCTGGCGTGTTGATCTGAACCGTGCAAAGCGGTGTTGACGTTAGCGCCAAAGCGGTCGCGCTTGTTTGAACAGCGACAGCCAGGCAAACGGCACTCTTAGCGAGGCCTGAAACTATGCGCTTCGTCGTCATTCGCGCGCAGACGGTCTGATAAATTGTTGCACGGTTGGATTCCCGGTTGAGAAAAGAGTTGCGACTCCTGATTTCTTTCCGCCTCCTCCGCCCGCTCCCGACGAAGAAGCGGGCGACGCCGAGCTTTGTTCGGTGGCGGTCAGAACAAAAAGCGTGAACTCGGACAGCTTGATGAGATCGTCTTTTCTGACGTACAAATTATGTTTGCTGTAATTTGCGAGCAAAACCGCATCTTCCGGAACCTCGACCGGATCAATGAGAAGCCAACCGCCGTTGAGGTATCGCAGGCGTGAATTGACGCGAAGCCTGGAGTACCTGCTGTAGACCTCGCCGTGCCTTATGCAGATGATGCAGGACGGCTCGTGAAGAAAGTGCTCGTCGGGAATTTGGATTTGCACGGCGACGCTTCCGCATTGCGCCCCCGTGTTGGCCATGTTGACCCCGCGGTTCACATCCTCAACCTGGTTGCTACGGGTTGTCAGGCCGATATTCGGACAGTAGATCGGATCGTTCGCGATGGAGTAGGTCTTGCTGTTACCGGCGTCACCGCCAGCGTAGGATATCGTCTGCGCTTTTTCTATGAGCGGATATTCACGCAGGAGCTCTTTGTCACTGAAGAGCCCGAGACCATACAAATAGAGCGCCCTCAGGCGGCGCAGCTCATCTCCGGCTATCACGGGGTCGTAGGCCCAGTTTTGGGTCCAGGAATCCTGCAACTGGATGTTCGCCGAGGTCGCGGCATCAGCAGCGGTTGTCTGCGTGGTCGTAACCGTGCTGGGAGAGCCGGATGCGGTCTTCGCCAAGGTATTTACGGCTGTAATACCGGTATTGAACGGCGTGCTTATCGTTGGCGTAATTGAATTGGTCGTTGATGCCGTGCCGGTTGTGAGGTCAACGTGGGTTGGTATTGCAGCCTTGTTTCCGTTGAGGAGCGCAAGGTTGAACAAGACCTGCTTTGTTTGTATGTCGCCAACGGTGGAGGCAAGATCCAACGTATTATAGTTGAGTTGAGTACTTGCGCAGCTTGCCAGGAATGAGGCGCCGATCGCAAGAGCCGCGAGTTTTACAGCATGCAATTGAGACATGAACACAACCGCTAAAGACCGGCATACGTCAAAATAGGCGGAACAATCTGAGATATATGTGACACGTCAACGCCGCGCGGTTGAGGGCTCAGCAGACCTCGTGCATAAGTTATCCACAGCTTGCGCGAGGGCGGCTTGACGTCTAGTACTACTGGATCACAAATTCC
>PLTD01000128.1 GCA_003165335.1 Rhodospirillales bacterium
CACCCCGGCCTTATGCCCCTGTTACCATTATGGGGCGGATGACGCTTAAACGAAATCGGATTCATGGTTTCTCCCTGCCCAGGGCGCTAATCCGTCCGAAATCAGAGAGAAGTTAGGGTTAGACGCCAGCACCTTTTCTAAAAAATTCTTGGGAACAATTGGATGTTTCATAATCTTCATAAATAATAGGTCATCCAATTATTATATAAGTAAATTATATATAATTGTCGGTAATATCATTGTCATAATATCTTTAGATAATAATGGCATGCTCTGTTTATAAATCTGTTTCTGTTGGGAATATTTCCGAAAATCGCGGACGCGACTTCCGGATTTCGGAGAACGTAGATGGACATGCTAAAATTAAGCCTAGTTACAATCGGATTATTGGCATCCGACCAAAGCGCTTTTGCTCAACAACCTATTGGCGCAGGTGGCGTCAGATTGCCGCTTCCGCCAGCGCCACCTGTCGTACCGCCGCCGCCGCTGCTTCCGCCCAAGCAAGATCGATACTAGGTCCGTCTGCTCATGCGTAAAATGACGAGGACTAGGGGGATCGTCCCTGAGGAAGTTCGGCTGATTTTGGTGCTGGTCGCGCTGGCGTGGCCGGCACCAGCATCGGCGCGCGACGTCGCGCGAATAGCCGAGCCGGCCGTACCCGTCACTTCAGCTGCATCCGCAAGTCCCGCGCAATTTGTTTCGCCATCGGCGACCCAGCGGCCAAGGGCGAATTTTCTCAGCGAAATCGCATCCATGGATGCCCGTCGCGTGGCGGACTGGGTAGTGGTTTCGGGGGACAACAATGGCCTGCCCTTCGTCGTTATCGACAAGATCGGGGCGAGGGTGTTCGTCTTCGACGACGGTGGACGATTGCGCGGCGCCACCTTCGCGCTCTTGGGTAAGGCTCGGGGCGACGACAGCGTTCCCGGGATCGGCAACCGAAAACTATCGGCCATCCGTCCGGACGAGCGGACAACTCCGGCGGGCCGGTTCGTTGCCACCCTTGGCCATGACTTCGAACACGATATTCTTTGGATTGATTACGCCGCGTCCATCTCCCTTCATCGTGTGATCACGGGCAACCCCGGCGACCATCGATTGCAGCGATTGACGACAACATCCTCACTCGACAAGCGAATTACCTATGGCTGCGTCAACGTCCCAGTAAAGTTCTATGAAGATGTCGTACTCAGAACATTCACCGGCACGACCGGAGTTGCCTACATCCTGCCGGAAACCAAAAAGATCGAAGATGTTTTTTCTCTATCCGGGGGCGCTGTGAGCAGCGATGCGATCGGAAGTCACTGAACGGTTGGAGCAGCTGAAGAGATCGCGGGCGGCAATGTTGCTCAGTTGACCGCCCGAGATGGCTTAACACCTGTCGAAACGAAAAATGCATATCTTCGATAAGCTGATCGGTTGCCGATATCTCAATCGCGCTCTTCTCGGCGAAGTGCCGATTGCAACAGCGTTTGGATCCCGCACAGTCTTCGCTGACGCTAGGCCGCAAGCATCCGCTCCTGACGGGCATTCGAACATGGAGTACCGTGTTTCGGATACGCCTTCGGAAATTCTGCGAACCAGTGACCTAACCTGCTGAAGCGCGTCAGGCAATTCACATCGCTGGATGCAATTGGCTGCAGGGTGATTTAAACCTGAGACACTAAGTGCTTGATTTTATTGAGAGGTGACTTTCTGGCTTAAAAGAAAATCCCAGCATCTCATTGAGATTGCTGGGATTTTCGAATTATCGGTGGTTGCGGGGCAGGATTTGAACCTGCAACCTTCAGGTGAGCCGGAGGGTTAGGATCCCCTTTGCACGCCAAGTCACCCTTTAAGTCCGGGAACACGTCGCGAACACGCGTGTCAACAACGTGACACGCGTGGCAGCACAAGCCCGCATGTTCCTGCGCTGTTCTTCGCAAACCTGCAGGCAGGTCGGCTTGGCGCGGCGATATTGAAAGCTAGGCTAGACTTGAGGATTTCCGCGCTTTATAAGCTGGCCCCTGCCTTCGGGCGGGCGCGTAGCTCAGCGGGAGAGCACACCCTTCACACGGGTGGGGTCGTAGGTTCAATCCCTACCGCGCCCACCATTCCCGGCGACGCCATGCCGGTTGCCGTCACGGAAAGACGATTCCGCGGTTTTTGAAGAATGTGGGCGTGCTGATCAGCTTGCCGGCGAATTCCCTTGCCTCGGGTTGAGTCGCCAGCCAGGCGACAACATCGCCGGTGACTTGGGGCTTGGTCGCTTCGGCCATATGCATGATCGCTGAATCCGGCCCGAACAGCGCCAATGTCGCCTCGGTCACCGTAAATCCCGGCTCTACATTGAATGCCAGGATGCCGTCTTGGTGATGTTCCAGATGGACGAACTCGCTGAGGCGATGAAATCCGCTTTTCGGCCCGCCATAAACAAATCCCCAGCCGCCCGCGCGCGCCGGAATCGGCGAGGGCTGCAAGGCAGCGCCTGAGCTCAAACCCACGATCACGCCCTTACCCTGTTTGACCATAGAGGGCAGCACAAGGCGTGTGATATAGGCCTGGTTGACCAGGTTGCCGAGCGCGGCCTTCTCTAGCTGGTCGATGCTGAATTCGTCGAACGGATACATCAGGCCCGGCCCGCCATACAGCGCATTATTGACCAGCACATCGATCCGCCCCCAAGCCTCCAGCGTGTGTTTGACGACGGCATCCATCGAAGCGCGGTCCAGCACATCCATCGGTAGGCCCAGTGCCTCGCGCCCCAGCGAGCGAACCTCGGCCACAGTCGTTTCCAAGCTGCCCGGCACGCGAACCTGCCGCTGATTTTCCGCCGCGGGGGTGGTGACGCGCCCCTCACCCTCTTTAACCGTGCGGCCGGTCGCAACGATGTCGAAACCCTGACACGCCAAACTAAGCGCGCAGGCCTTGCCGATGCCGCGCGTCGCGCCGGTTATCAAAGCGACCTTGCGCATTTCCCCAAATCCTTGTTTTCGAATTGCGTGTGCGCCATTCCTGGCCTGGAGAGTGGCGCAACGCAACCCTAATGAAAGGAGACAATCTTCTATTTTTCGCCACCGATAAAAGGATTAGCCTGCCCTGAGTTTAGTAACAGGCGAACAGCCGCCTACGCGTTAGGCGACTGCGCCAAATGGGGAGAAATTTAGCATGCTGAAACACCTGATGCTGGCGTCCGGTATTGTGCTGGCTGCGACGTCCGGCAGCGCCTTTGCAGCCGACAAAGTCCCGGCCTATATCACTGCCGCCGTCGCCGATGCCGGTCGCCCGGCCGACGACACCGCGCGCGATGCCGACCGCAAGCCGGCCGAGACCTTGGCCTTCGCCGGGGTGAAACCTGGCCAGAAGATCGTCGATCTCTTTCCGGGAAGCGGCTATTTCACCCGTATATTCAGCAAGATCGTCGGGCCCAAGGGCCATGTCACCGCGATGTGGCCGCCCGGTGTGCCGGACAAAATGCTGGTCGCAACCAAGGCCATCGCCGCCGACCCGGCCTACGCCAATGTGAACGAGGTTGAACAGAAAATCGCCGACCTACCAGCGGGAAAACTCGATCTGTTCTGGACGTCGCAGAATTATCACGACATCCACAACATCCCAAACGTCGATATGGCGGTCGTGGACAAATCGATCTTCGCCGCTCTGAAGCCGGGGGGAATCTTCATCGTGCTGGATCATGCAGCGACGCCCGGAAGCGGCTTTCAAGATACCAACACGCTGCACCGAATCGACCCGCAAGCGGTGAAAAAGGAAGTTGAGGCGGCCGGCTTCATCCTAACCGGCCAAAGCAATATTCTGAAAAACCCCGACGATCCGCATACGGCCAAGGTGTTTGACCCGTCGATCCGCGGCAAGACCGATCAGTTCATTTTGAAGTTTCAAAAGCCTAACCAGTAACCGAAGCCTCAAGCTGCTTCGCCGTGGCCTGAGTGCCAGCGGCGGAGCAGCCGGTGTTCGATCTGCACGATGACGGCATTCAGCGCCAATCCCGTCAACGACAGCAGCAGCAGGGCCGCGAACATGCGCGGGATCTCAAGCCTATTTGCGCTTTCAACGATGCGCCAGGCCAGACCCGTCGCCTCTCCGGATCCGGCCACGAATTCGGCCACCACCGTTCCAATCAAAGCCAAACCGGCGCTGATCCTAGCACCTGCCAGCAAGGCCGGAAGCGCACTGGGTAATTGGAGCAGCCACAAGCGCTGCCAGCCTGTTGCGCGGTAGAGTCGGAACAGGTCCGCGAGACCAGGATCGACAGAGCGCAAGCCAAAACTGGCGTTTGATAGAATGGGAAAGAAAGCAACGATCGTCGCCAGGATGAAGACAGCGCGCTCGACATGGTCGACTCCCACCCAGATGACGATCAGCGGCGCAATCGCCACGATCGGCGTCACCTGCAGAACCACTGCATAAGGCAGCAGGCTGCGTTCGATCAAACGGCTTTGCACGAACAGGACGGCCAGCGCCAAGCCGCCTAAAAAACTTGCTGCGAAAGCCGCCACAGTCAGCTTCAGCGTTTCCAGCAGGGCATCCAGCAATTGCGGTCCGTCGGTCATCAGAGCCTCGGCGATCAGCGAGGGCGGCGGCAGAACGAAAACCGGCACCTGCATCAGACGGACCGACGTCTCCCACAGCGCCAAAACGATAAGCCCGACGAGCAATGGCAATAAACGGCTCATACCGCGACCGCCATGGCACGCTCCAGGTCGCGCGACACGGCGCGGCAGGCATCCAGATAGGGTTGGGTCGCTCGGAAATCGGCATCGCGTATTGCTGGTCCCGACACGGCATGCCGCGCCATGATCCGACCGGGCCGCGGACTCATGATGGCTATGTCTGTCGACAGATAAACAGATTCGAAAACACTATGGGTAACGAAAATCGTCGTAATTTCCTGCTCGCGCCAAAGCCTCAGCAAGTCGTCGTTCAGCTTGTTGCGGGTAATCTCATCCAGTGCCGCAAAGGGTTCATCCATCAGCAACAGGCGCGGTCTGGTTACGATCGCGCGGGCGATTGCAACGCGCATACGCATCCCGCCCGAGAGTGCGCGGGGATAGGCCTGGGCAAAATCGGACAATCCCACCAGAGCCAAAGCCTCAGCTATCCGCGGCTTTGCCTCCGCTCGGGATACTCGCGCAAGCCTCAAAGGCAGATAGACATTGTTCTCGACATCGGCCCAAGGCATCAGCGTCGCATCCTGGAACACCAGACCGACGGCACCGTCAGGCCGGCCCGTGATAGCGCCGGCGGACGGACTGGCCAGGCCGGCGATGAGCCTCAGCAACGTACTCTTCCCGCAACCCGAAGGACCGACGATGCTCGTGAACGAGCCGTCTTCGATCCGCAAATCGACCCGGTCTATCGCGGCCAATCCACCCGGATAGCGCATTGCGATCCCGTCTAGAACCAGCATATTCAATGCGACGACGGCTGAACGGCGGATCCATAGCCCTTATCGACGAAATCCAGCGTATAGGCCTTTTTGTAATCCAAATCAGTAGGATACAGTCCCTGCCCGCTCGCCATCTTGAAGAAATCCGCCCAGCGCGCATCTGTCATGGCGCCGATGCCCAGCGTCTTGGTGTCGCCGGAATCGACGATGCCGTAATCCTTCATCTTGCCTCGGGCATATTTCAGAATGTCGTCGGTCATGTCGGGATTGCCTTTTTTGATGAGGGCGTCGGCTGCGGCAGGGTCACCGTCGAGATAGGCCCGCCAACCCTCGATCGAAGCTTCGACGAAAGCGCGCACAATATCCGGCTTTTTCACTACCCAGTCGCTTTTCGCCAACACCAGCGAGCCATAGGTCGAATAACCGCTGTCGGCCAACAGGAACAGCTTGGGCTTGAAGCCGCCCTTTTGCTCTATCACCAGCGGTTCGGAGGTGACATAGCCTTGCTGGATGGCCGTCCTGTCGACCAGAAAGGGCGCAGAATTACCGGAATATTTCCGGATCTGCTTGTCCTCGAAACCGTATTTCCCCTTAAGCCACGCCCACATCGTGTCGATCGACGCATCGGAGATCATTATCGACCGGCCTTTTAGGTCGGCTATTGCGGCAGCCGTGTCCTCGGGATGCAGAATTAGGACTTCCGGATCCTTTTGGTAACTGGCCATCACCGCGACCACAGGCGCGCCGGCCTTCACCAGATTGAGGGCGAAAAAGCTGTTTGAGCCGATCGCCATATCCACCGCGCCTGCGGCCATCAATTGCTGAGGGTTGGCGCCCGAACCTCCGGAGCGAATTTGCACATCGAGTCCGTGCTTGGCGTAAAGACCAAGCGCTGCGGCTTCATAAAAACCGCCCTGCTCCGCCTCCGGTTTCCAATCCGTCATGAAAATGACGCGTTCGGCTGCCAATGTCGGTGTTGCCAGGCCTGCCGCCAGGAACATTCCGGTCAAAGCGGATGTCATTCGATAGAACATCGGGAAGAACCCCATGAATTGGATATCAGGTACCGGACTCACGCATGCCGATATTGCACTAACCCATGCCATAACTCTTCCCATGCTCACAGAAAAACAACGAGTCGAATTGCTGCCCGCCGTCGAGGCTCTCGCCCGACAGGCAGGCGCGGCCATTCTCAATCTCTACCAGTCCGGCACCCCCACAATCGTCAAAAGCGACGGCAGCCCGGTGACTGCGGCCGATCATGCATCCGACGCGATATTGAGCCCCGGTCTAGCCGCGCTGGCACCGGGAATCCCGGTCGTATCGGAAGAAGGTGTCGAAGCGGGCCATGTGCCTGATATTTCTGGCGGCACATTCTGGTTGGTCGATCCGTTAGACGGGACTAAGGAGTTCATCGGTGGAACCGGTGAGTTCACTGTTCTGATAGGGCTGATCCAGGATGGAAAGCCGACGATGGGCGTTATGTATGCGCCGGTCGCCGATGAGATTTATGCAGCTGCCGTACCCGGATATGCCTGGCGCGAGACGAAGTCAGGTCGTGAGAAAATTCAAGTGCGGACTGCGCCCGCGGACGGGTTGCTGACGGTGACAAGCAGTTATCGCCGGACCAACGATACGCTTGAGCGCTATCTCGAGGGTCTGCAGATCGGCGAGCGCATACGCCGCCGAAGCGCCTTCAAGTTCGGGGATGTAGCGCGTGGCGCGGCCGACCTCTATCCCGGGTTCGGCCTCAGCTACGAATGGGACACCGCAGCCGGCCATGCATTGGTGACCGCAGCGGGTGGCACGGTCACCATGGTGGACGGGTCGCCCCTGCAATACGGCAAGCCGGAATTCAGGAACCCTGATATATTGGTGATTGGCGGACGCTAGTTACGGCCGCTTCAGGCGTCGGCGTTGTTGCCTCTCACGCGGGCAGCCAGGGATGCGGCGAGAAAATCATCTAGGTCGCCGTCCAGCACGCCTTGTGCATTTCCCTTTTCCACGCCCGTGCGCAGATCCTTGACCATCTGATAAGGCTGCATGACATATGACCGGATCTGGTGACCCCAGCCGATCTCACTCTTTTCACCTTGGAAGGCCGCGACCTCTTCCTCGCGTTTGCGCAGTTCCAACTCATAGAGCCGGGCTTTCAACATCGTCATTACCTTGGCGCGGTTCTGATGCTGAGAACGTTCCTGCTGAGAAGCGACGACGATTCCGGTCGGCATATGGGTGATGCGCACCGCGCTGTCGGTCTTGTTGATGTGCTGACCGCCCGCGCCGGAGGCGCGATAGGTGTCGACCCGCAGGTCCTTATCCAGGATTTCGATCTCGATATTCTCGTCGACCACCGGCCACACGGTCACCGAGGCGAAGCTGGTATGGCGTCGTGCGGCGCTGTCGAAGGGTGAAATGCGCACCAGCCGGTGTACACCCGATTCGGTCTTCAGCCAGCCATAGGCGTTGGGACCGGAAACCTGAAGGGTGGTAGATTTGATGCCGGCTTCTTCACCCGGCGATTCGTCGATCAGCGTCAGTTTATAGCCGTGCTGTTCGGCCCAACGGGTATACATGCGCAGCAATATTTCGGCCCAATCCTGGGCCTCAGTTCCGCCTGCGCCGGCATTCACTTCGAGAAAACAGTCGTTGGCGTCGGCCTCACCCGATAGAAGGCTTTCGAGTTCCTTCTTCGCAGAGAGCGCCTTGACTGTCTGCAACGCGGCCTGCGCCTCGTCGACAATGGAAGGTTCGCCTTCGGCTTCGCCCATTTCTATCAGACCGAGATTATCGGCCAGATCACGCTCGATTTCACGAACCGCGGCGATGTTTTGTTCCAGCTGGGTGCGCTCGCGCATTAGCGCTTGCGCTTTCCCCGCGTCGTTCCAAAGCGCCGGATCTTCGGCAAGGGCATTTAGTTCCGAGAGGCGGCGGAGCGCGTTCTCCCAGTCAAAGATGCCTCCTCAGCAACGCCAACGATCTTTCGATATCGTCGGCGATTGCTTGGATTTCAGCGCGCATTGGAACTGCTCTGCTTTGGTCGAAGATGCGGCTTACGCCGCGTCCCTGACCTGCTCCTGGCCGAGGAACAGATTGGTCATCTCGGTGATGAAAAGCGGCATGTCCGTGCCGCTCGCCATCAGAACATTACCGACGAGCAATGTCGGCTCCTCCGACCAAATGGCCTTTGCGCCTTCAAGTGCGGCTTGGCTTTCCTGCGCACCGGTGACGGTCATGCCTTCGGCACGATCGGCGATGACGAGGATTTCGACGCCTTCGCCAACGAGGGCGACCGGCTTTTGATCATCGATGAATGCGGACACGACGCGCTTGGAGTGGGGCGTCTGCGAAAGCTTAATCAAGCTGCGCGCGCCGCCGGGAACCAGCAGCATATCGTAATCGGCCGACAGCATCGATGAGAGCTGAGCGTCGACCGGGAAATAATGACCCCAGGAATCGCCGTGCCAGCCGTTGGCAAGGCTTTCCGGCCCGACGAGCTTAACAGTTGCGCCAAGTGCGAGAAGTGCCTTTTGCGGTTCGGTCATTTGCAATTCTTCAAAGCCGCTGGCGACCAGCACAGCGATATTCTTTCCGGCAAGCGGTTTGTGCATATGTATAGTTCCCATAGCTGGGCGGTTCGCTGCAAGGCAGCAGAGCCGCGCGAGAAAGTCTTCCTTCGATATGGAACGGGATAAATGCCGCCACGTAGCGGTCGCTATGTCCGTTGATGTCGAATACGAAGATGGCGCCGCAACAGGTTGGCGGCTTGTGTGGTGAACATACGTACGACGGCGCTCAAGTCAATGAGTCGGAGCATCCAATTGTTTGGTTTCGACGTCATGCCTCGTATGCACGCACGGAAACCGATCCATTGTGCGTCGTTGAGGTGGGAAATCAGTCACCGAAAGCCCAAACTTCATTCACAACCTGCGTGGAGCTCACGAACGACTCGCGCACGCAGTTTTGCCTCATCGGCCAGCTTAGATTATCAATCCCGGCTATGGCCTCTAGCGCGGGGGCAAACTGCCTTGTATGAAGCGAATGCAAAGACATTTCGCGTCGAGTTCAGCGAGCAGATATTCGGTATTTTCCGATCCAGGCAAACGGGCAAGATCGGCTTTTGCTTAATGGCGTTAGATGCGAGCCAACGACCCGGAGCCGACGTTTCGCACTTACCATGCTACATGAGCGGGTTATACCATCGACCATCTGAGTTGAAATGGGCCAGCATCGGATGTTACCCCGTCGATCTCGCCGAATTATCTTCCCGACACTGCGAGTGGTTTCGTTGAATCTTTACAACGCCCGTCTGAAACATTTTATGGTCGCTCTATGCGTCGGACTATCGGCAGCGGGTTCGCTGTCGTGGGCTCCTACTGCCGACGCCGCCGAAGCCAGAACTGCGGTGACCACGCCGCCCGGTCGGCCGCAATCCTATCGCATTGCGGGAGCCGATCGCCGGTCGTCGAACTATGACGCCAAGGCCGAGATTCTGGGTTATGCCCAGCTTGTCGCCGATTCTTATGGCCTTGCTCTTACCGACGGGCAGGCTTTGAAATCGGCGATCGCTGCCTTTCTCGCCAATCCCGCGGACGACACGCTGGCGCGTGCCCGCGATGCTTGGGTGAATGCCCGCAGAAGTTGGGAATTGACCGAGGCGTACCGATTTTACGACGGTCCCATCGATGTTGCGGATACCGAAGCGGGCCCGTTGATGCGCCTGGATGGCTGGCCGATCGACCCGGCTGCAATCGATTATGTCGACGATAATCCGACGGCAGGAATCATCAACAACATGAAACTAGCCCTCACCCGACCGACGCTGATCGGGCAGGGACAAAGTGGTCACGGGTCTGTTACCGGCTGGCACGCAATAGAATTTCTCCTATGGGGTCAGGAGCCCAACATCGCCGGCGAACCTGGCGATCGGCCGGTTACCGATTTTCTGCCGAATCAGCCGAACAACGACCGCCGCCGAGCCTACCTGAAACTGTCGGCGGACCTGCTTGTCGAAGACATGCACTATCTCGTTGAATCCTGGGACCCCAAAAGCCACACCAGCTATGCGGCTGCCTTCCGGCTGCTCAACCAACGCGAAGCCCTGGGCCGCATCATGAACGGCATAGCGCAATTGACCGGCCAGGAACTAGCGATCAACCGGCTGGCCGCGGCTCTTGACGGCAAGGATCGGCGGCAGTTGACCTCGCGCTTCAGCGCGACAAGCTATCAGGATTTCGTTTTCGCGCTGCGCGGGGTCCGAAATGTCTGGACCGGTGATCAAGGAGGCGATACTCGGCCTGGCCTCAGTGTCCTTATCGGCCGTGTCGATCCCGCTCTGGCACAGCGCATAAGCCACGCGCTCGATCATGCGGAAGAATCCATCGCCCTGCTACAAACCCCGCTAGAGCGCGAAACATTACCCGCTCCGTCCAGCTCCGCGGCGCGCCAGGATGCCGAACGCGCGATCGCAGACCTTAAGCGCTTTGCCAGCCTCATCCGAGACGCCGGAACGAAAATGGGCGTCGCAGTCTATCTACCGAACTAGGCCCGCAGGTCCGGCCGTCTTTTGCGATAAAGCACATGTCGCTGCAGGACATGGCCCGACGGCAGCCGCGGATGATCGAAATCGTCACCGGGTGAGCGTGTCATCCCTATCCGCTCCATGACCGCGCGGGACCGAAGATTGGTCGGCACGGTCAGCGACACGACCTCGTCCTGTGCCAACACCTCGAAAGCATCTTCCAGCACCGTGCGGGCGGCCTCGGTGGCATAACCCTGCCCCCAGACACCCGGCGCCAAGCGCCAACCGATCTCGATGCATGGCGTAAAATGCGCATCGAAGGCTGGCACCATCAACCCGACAAAGCCCGCAAATTCGGTGACACCCGGAATCTCGACCGCCCAGGGTCCAAACCCGAAGGTCGCAAAATGCGCCCGGATACGCATAACCATTGCGTCGCTTTCGGCGCGTTCCAACGTTTCGGGAAAATAACGCATGACGTCCGGGTCGGCATTCATAGCCGCGAATGGTGGCAAGTCCTCATCACGCCATTCGCGCAGACGCAAGCGCGCCGTTATGAGCTCGCTCATTCGTCGAAGTCGAGCGCGATATCCAGTGCCGGGGCGCTATGGGTCAGTTTTCCTACCGAAATTACATCGACGCCTGAGGCGGCGATTGCCGCGACGTTGTCTAGCGAGACCTTACCCGAAGCTTCGGCGGTCGCTCTCCCAGCTATCAGGCGAACCGCTTCGGCCAGGACATGCGGGGTCATATTATCCAGCAGCAGGACATCTACTCCGGCCGCCAGCGCTTCCTCGATCTGGTCGATGCGATCGACTTCGCAGCAGATTTTGACCATATGGCCGGTCGCAGCCCGAACTTGGCGTATGGCTTGACCGATACCGCCTGCGGCGACAACGTGATTGTCCTTAATCATGGCCGCGTCATCGAGAGCAAAGCGGTGATTCGCGCCTCCGCCCATACGGACCGCGTATTTCTCGAACACACGAAGCCCCGGCAAGGTTTTGCGGGTGTCGACGATGCGCGCACCGGAACCCGCGATCGCAGCGACATAGCGGCCGGTCAAGGTCGCAATGCCCGACATATGGGTCATGAAATTGAGAGCCACACGCTCGGCCGACAGCAACGCCCGCGCACTGCCGGATATCCGGGCGATGACATCGCCCCCAGCGACTCTGTCGCCGTCTGAGATCAACCGATCGAACACGATGGCCGGGTCGACACCGCGAAACGCAGCTTCGGCCAGATCCATCCCGGCGACGATGCCGGCTTCGCGCGCCATCAGACGGCCGCAAGTCGCAACGCCGCCGCCGATCAACGCATCGGTTGTGATGTCGCCTCGACCGATATCCTCCGCAAGCGCGCGCTGCACCGCCTCGCGCACCAGATAGGCAGGAAGCATTTTAAGATCGCCTAGCGGCGGCCGACTGCCAGCATCCGCTCGACCGATCGGCGCGCCCGCAAAGCGATGTCGGGATCGACGAGGACCTCAGTGGTCCTGGTCTGCAACGCTGCAAGTATTTTCGGCAGCGTGATCCGCTTCATATGCGGACACAGGTTACAGGGTCGCAGGAACTCGACTTCGGGATACTGAACGGCAACATTGTCGCTCATGGAGCATTCGGTAATCAGCACTACCCGCTTGGGATGATGAATGCCGACATAGTCAGACATTCCGGCGGTCGAGCCGACATAATCCGCCTCGGCCAGAACATCCTGCGGGCATTCGGGGTGGGCGAGCACTATCAGGTTATCCTGTCCTTCGCGCAGGCGACGAATTTCTTCGCCCGTAAAGCGCTCATGCACTTCGCAATGGCCATGCCAGGTGATGATCTTCACCTTTGTCTTGGTGGCGACATATTGAGCCAGATACTCATCAGGCAGGCAGATCACCTCAGGTACGCCTAGCGATTCCACGATCTCGACCGCGTTGGCCGAAGTGCAGCAGATATCGACTTCCGCCTTCACATCCGCCGAGGTGTTGACATAGGCGACGATTGGCACTCCAGGATAGCGCTGACGGAGCAGGCGAATATCGGCAGCTGTAATCGATTCAGCCAGCGAGCATCCTGCCCTGGCGTCGGGGATAAGGACGGTCTTTTCGGGGCTCAGAATCTTGGCGGTTTCAGCCATGAAATGAACACCGGCCATCACGATCGTGCCGGCGGTGGTCTTCGCCCCCTCCCGCGCCAGCGTCAGGCTATCGCCCACCACGTCCGCCACGCAGTTAAATATCTCCGGCGTTTGATAGTTATGCGCCAGGATCACCGCGTTCATTTCGCGTTTCAAGCGGTTGATTTCCGCGATATAGGGGGCGTGAACCGGCCACTCGATTTGCGGGACCACACGCGCTACACGCGCATAGAGAGGGGCGGTTTCCGCTGCAATCGCAGGTGAATAGGCCAAAGGCGCCGGCCGAGACCGGTCGAGGGTTGTCAGCATAAAAGGGGATCCCAGTTCCGAAGGATGCTTACGTCAGCCTATGGGCGCCAAGCTTGTTGGATGCTTATGCTAAGAGTGAGCATTACTCCGACGACTGTCAATGCCGCCTGCAAACTTCGCCGAAAACATCAGAAAAGCGCGGCAGTCTGAGCGGCGTGAACTTCGACTATCCGCTCCAACGGAAGCGGCCGGCCGATTGCATAGCCCTGTGCCTGGTCGATGCCGATCGCGCGCACGATCTCAAGCGTTTGGGCATCTTCGACGAACTCCGCGATCGTCCTGATGCCCAGTCGATGGGCGATCTGATTAATGGATTCGACGATAACTCGATCGACCGAACTTTTTTTCAACTGACTGGTGAAACTCCCGTCGATCTTGAGAGCATCGACGGGAAATTGCTTCAGATAATTGAAGGAGCTCAAACCTGTGCCGAAATCGTCCAGGATCAGGGCATATCCTGCGGCGCGAACGGCGGACATAAATTTGCGCGCAGAATCGAGATTGTTGATGAGTGCAGTCTCCGTGATCTCGAAATTGACCCTTTCCGGCGGAAGGCGGGACAGTTGCAACATCTGGCTGAGAAAGGGCCAGAACAGCGGGTCGTTCAGAGAGTTTGCCGAGAGATTGATGGAAATGGCCAGATTGTCGATCTCCGCCAGACGCTCGCCGTGCCCGATCAAGGCTTTCTCAATGACCCAACGATCCAGATTGCCCATCAGGTCATAGCGTTCAGCCGCCGGAATGAAACTGCCTGGCCTCAAGATGCGGCCGGATGGGTCGCGCATCCGGAGAAGAATCTCGACATTGCGGATTTCGGACTCCGGGTCGCTCAACGTCAGTATTTCTTGCGCAAACAAGAGCAGGCGATCGGACTCGATCGCGCGGCGTATACCCGAGGCGACGAGGATCTCGCGATGATGGCGCTCGGCCACGCCATTTCGCCCGCCATAGAGCATGACTTGGTTTCGTCCCGCCGATTTCGCCGCATAGCAGGCGACATCAACCTGACTCATCAGTTCGACCGGACCCGACGATTTCGCTGAGATCGCGGTTACTCCGATGCTGGCGCCGATATCGTAGAGCTTTCCATCCCAGGGAAGGCGAATATTGCGGATCGAATCGATCAACGCGCGGGCAATGTGTTCCGCCCTGGCCAGCGAACAATCGCACAGCAGAAGGGCAAACTCATCGCCGCCTAGTCGGGCAGTCAAATCCTCAGCGCCGCGCCCAGACTGGATCATGTTGCCTACCAGCCGCAGGAACGCATCCCCTGCAGCATGACCGGCGCTGTCGTTGACGATCTTGAAGCGGTCGAGATCTATAAAACAAAGGGCATGTTCGCGCTGATCCAGGCGTACCTGATCGCAGGCATTCTGTAATGCGCGCTCGAACGACAAGCGGTTGGGAAGACCGGTCAGTGCGTCATGCGACGCCACATGCTCCAGCTCCTTCTGCAGCATCCAACGCTGGGTGATGTCGAGATTGATCCCGACGATGCGCTTGGGCGCGCCGTCCGAGCCCCGCATCATGCGTGCCAATCCTCGAACATAGCGCGGAGCGCCCTGCGGCAACTCGATTTGGAATTCAGCATCGAGCAGCGCGCCCCCCGCGAGCACAACATCCCATTCCCGATCGGATGCAGCGGGATTTTCAAGCTTCAGCAGCGACCGCCATTCGCCGACGTCACCATTGAACGTGTCGGGTTCAAGGCCATAGAGCGCGTGCATCCGTGCATCCCAGACGCATTTTCCGGTTTCCAGATCGATATCCCAGACGCCGATGCCGTCCGCCTGCGCCGCCAGCTCGAAACGCTCTTGTCCCTGGCGGATTTTCTCTTCCGCCTGTTTCAAAGCAGTAATATCTGTGGCAACTCCGCGCCAAACCGTCCATCCGTCCGGTTGAGGCTCAAGGTCGGCGACGATATCGAGCCATCGAACGCCGGAATGGGGAAGCAACAGGCGAAATTGCTGGCGGTAGTGACCGCCCTCCCCGGCCGGAGGACCGCAGCCTTTCAGATCAGTTCGCTCGCTCGGATGGATCAGTCTTAAGAAATCATAGTCCGTAAATGTCTCTGGAGCGAATCTCGCTGGATCGAGGCCAAGCAGATCTCCGGCCCCTCGATTGATATAATCTAAGATAATTTCGCTATTTTTGCAGTTTATTCGGCTTTTGAAAATGATCGCCGGAACTATCGAAAGCATTTCTTCAGGAATTCTCGAAATATTCTGAGATGCTTTCATATTGACTTTGGCATTTTTAACTGGATTTCTTCTATATTATCATCAACAAGCATTACTATAATATTATTTATATTTTTATGTTGTGGAGTATTTCTGCAGCCGATTCATCATAACATGAAAAACGATATTCAAAAAAGACAGACCTCTGTGTGTAAAATCGAGGCTGAGGAAAAATCGCGTGCAGATTATCCGTCAGCTGTAAAAATAGAATTAACAAAGACAGCTGCGCACAACTCGCCTACAAAGCGGTCCGACGAACTTTGGAAGCGCATTGAGTGACTTAATTGCTTATGGCTTCAGCACCCCGAGCGGACGAAGTCGACAAGATCAGCTTTCCTCAGGCTCTTCCAGGCGGAAAGTCTCCGTGTCGAAATCATAGGCGAAGAGCTCGGCATAACGACACCAATTAATAAGCCGCTCAAGCGTATCGTTGGCCCATTCCTCGCTCATATGATCTTCAAGTTCGGTCAGGAAACGCGAAGCCGGCGCGCGATGATTGGGGCGTTCCTGCAGCACCTTTTGAATATGCGCAGCCAGCGGTACGTTGCGCAGCAGATGATTGCCGAATATTGCCTTGCGCTCGTCCATTTCAGCATTTGAAAAGGCTTTACCCGCGGCTGTCAGCTCGACGTCGCCGCCGCCCACGTGAGCAAAACCAAGCAACTGCATCCCGTCCAGAAGCACGAACAGGTCATCCACAGCCAGATTTTGGTATTCCGCCAAGTCAGGGAGATCGGCCCGGCCCTTGTAGCGATCCTCCATCAGTGTATCGATCAGCGCAGACAATTGCTGTGTCGGTGCGTCGGGAATGCGGATGCTGAACTCCATCCCCTCAGCCAAGGCGGCTTCGCCCCGCGCCCGCTTGCCCGCCGCCCCACCGGGTGTGGTGGTCAAGATTGTATAGACCTGGTCGACAATGTGCCGAAACCCCGGGCTGTTCCAATCGCGCGGGCGCGGCAGCGGCACGGGTATTTCTGCACGGATGCGACCCGGATCGGATGAAAAGATCAGTATCCGGTCGGCCATTTCGACCGATTCTTCGATATTGTGAGAGACCATCAAGATGCTTTGGGTCGGAATCTTGCGGTCGCGCCATAAATCGACCAGATCGCCACGGAGCGTCTCGGCGGTCAGCACATCGAGGGCCGAGAACGGCTCGTCGAGCAGTAGCACGTCGGGATTGATCACCAACGCGCGGGCGAAGCCTACGCGCTGGCGCATGCCGCCCGAAAGCTCTTTCGGATAGGCGGATTCGAAACCGTCAAGGCCGATAAGATCTATCGCCGCCTCGGCACGCTTGCGCCGCTCTTCTTTGGGCACGTTCAATGCCTCTAGCCCAAGCTCAACATTTCCAAGAACCGTCAACCAGGGAAACAGGGCAAAGCTTTGAAAAACCATACCTGCGCCGCGCACCGGCCCGTTCACCTGTTTTCCACGATAACGCACGTCGCCCTGAGAGGGCTCAGACAGTCCGGCGACAATCCGCAAGAAAGTCGATTTTCCCGAACCTGATTTACCCAGAACCGCGACGATCTCGCCGGGTACGAGGCGAAAGTTCAAATCGTCAAGCACAAGGCGCTCACCGCGATCGGCGACAGGATAGGTCTTGAAGAGATGGTTGATTTCGACCAGTGGGGCAGCTTCGGACATCGGCAATCTCCTCAGACGTCATCCAGGCGCATGCGTTCGGCGGCGTAGTCATAGAGCCGCCGCCACAAAAGACGGTTTAACAAAAGGACGAATATACTCAGCACGCTGCTGCCGAGAATCACCCGGGCGAAATCACCGTCTTTGCTGGCATTCGCGATATAGGCGCCAATGCCGGTTGCCGTCAGCGTCGTGTCGCCCCACTGAACGACCTCTGAGACGATCGCAGCGTTCCAAGAGCCGCCCGCAGCCGTCAGTGCCCCGGTGATATAGGCAGGGAATATCCCCGGAATAATCAGCCTGCGCCACCACACCCAGCGCGATACGCCGAGATTCTGCGCGACATACTGGAAATCGCGCGGAAGCGAAGAGGCACCAGATATTACGTTGAAAACAATGTACCATTGCGTCCCGAGAATCATCAGCGGCGACAGCCAAATCTCTGTATTGGCGTGGAAGCGCAGGATGAGAACGACAGCGACCGGAAAGAACAGATTGGCCGGGAAAGCCGCCATGAACTGGACGATCGGTTGAGCCACTGCAGTCAATTTGGGCCTCAGTCCGATCCACACACCGATCGGAACCCAGACTACCGTAGCAATGGCGATCAGCACCAGCACACGAATGGCGGTCAGAAAGCCAAGATAAAAAACTCTGCCGACCTCATTCAGTTTGACATGCTGGATGACGATCGAACCCAACCGATAGGAGATATATACGGCGATTACGACCAGCAGCAGGTCGTAAAGCCGCTCCACCCACTTGGGCGTGGCCGACCGCTTATCCATCGGGGCAGAGCGCGCCGAACCGATCAAATCGAGTCCGCGCCGCGCCGCAGCGCCGACCGTACGGTTCCAGAACACCCCCATCGAGGCAAAGGCCAGGCGGAACGCCCGCGCGAGACCCGCCTTTTGCAGCATGGTTAAAAACCATGGCCGATCGGGTTCCAAACCAGGGTCCGTTTCCGATTTGAACTTGCTGGACCACGACAGCAACGGGCGGAAAAACAGCTGATCGTATGCCAAGATAACGATCAGCATTGCACCGACCGCGTAACCGACGGCAACCAGATTACGCTGACCGATAGCCGTTGCGATGTAAGAACCGACGCCGGGGAGCGAGACTGTCTGATCCGACACGGTAATTGCTTCGGAGGCCACCACGAAGAACCAACCGCCTGAGACCGACATCATCATGTTCCAGATCAGGTTCGGCATGGCGTGCGGCAGTTCCAGTTTCCAGAAGCGCCCCCACGGCCCGACATGATACATTCGCGACGCCTCCTGCAGGTCGAGCGGCACAGTGCGCAGCGACTGGTAAAGGCTGAAAGTCATGTTCCAGGCCTGACTGGTAAAAATCATGAAGATTGCAGCACATTCCGGCCCCAGCAGGCTTCCCGGAAACAGCGCGATCCAGCCGGTAACGGTGATTGTCGCAAAGCTCAGGATCGGGATCGATTGGAGGATATCGAGGATCGGGATAAGTATCTTCTCGGCCAATCGGCTCTTTGCCGCCGCCGCCGCATAGATCAGTGTGAACAGAAACGACGCGCCCAGTGCAATGAACATCCTGAGCACGGTCCGCAGCGCATAATAGGGCAATACAGCCGGGTCGAGCGAAATTACCTGCGGTTCGCCAAGGTCGAACGGCTTGTTCATGCCGCCGGCGCCGACCACAATCATCGCCAATATCCCGAACAACAAGGGAAAGGCCACCAGATCCCAAAAATTCGGCCGCAGGCGGTCTTGCCACCTGCGGACTGGCTGTCCCCAGAGCATTGCGCGCATCATAATGCGACCTTCCTAAAAACGGGACGTTCCGCTGAAAACGGAACGTATGTCAGGTTTTTCGTTCAGGCAGGCCGACCCCGGGGGCCGGCCTTTCGGATAGGACTTTTCTACGGAAGCGGTAATGCTCGGCCGGACGACCGCCGGTTCGCGTCTCGCGCGCACCCGTCGGCTCCACAAGCCCACCGCGCTCGACCAAACGCCGAAAATTCTGCTTATGCAAGCGAATTCCGGCAAGGGTTTCAACAGTTCTTTGCAATTGCAATAAAGTAAAACTATCCGAGATCAATTCAAACACAACAGGTCTGTAGGTCAGCTTCCCGCGCAGGCGGGAAATAGCCGTAGCCAAGACGCGACGATGATCGCGTGCCATCTCCTGTCCGAAGACCGGACCACCCCCTTGCAGCGGCGCTACGCGACGACTTTCGGAAACGGCATTGGCCTCATACAGCAATTCGTACCGGTCGAGAACCCTGTCGGGATCCCAGGATAGACGGCCGCCGCCGAAGGCCATCGCCACCCTATCGCGCCGGTGATCGCGCTCCAGGCTGTCTGTAGCTTCGCCAGCCCAGCGATCAAGCACGGGCAAAATCTCGGCACGTATCATATTTGGCCGCCCGGTTCGCCAATCCTCCCAAGGGAAAAAAGCATACCAATCGCGCCAAGCGGCGTTGCCGGGGCCAGCGAGGGAAACTGCCGACGACAGAGCGAGATAGCTGATCGACACAAGCCGGCGATCGGGCGTTTCCACTGCCGGGTCCCTTCCCCGGTCGCCGAAAGTATAAAGCTGCTCGACATAGCCGAGCTTCAACCCGGTCAGTTCCGTGACCCAGCCGCGCAAGCCCCGCTCCAGTGTCGGATGGGCTTCAGGATCGAGTGCGCCGAGGGGTAAGGCGCGCAAATCCGGATATGGCGTGGATACGGTCAGGACCTGCGGCGCATCGTCGATCACGGCGACGATCACGGCGCTTAGCTCGATGCCGATCGCCGGCGCCGTCCCTATGCCATGACGATCTCCACCCATGCGCAACGGCTCCGGCAACAAGACGAACGCGGGACCACGAATACCATGCAAGCGAGAGTACGCTCGAAAGGCTAAAGCTACCTCTCCAACCTGAGCCTTCTCCTGTCAACCTTCCGATCAGCTGAAGACATAATTTGGTGGGCTATCCGGCGACCGGCATAAACCGGCAGCCGATTGCGGTAGGCTAAAACTTGAAGCGGGCTACAACACGGCCGTCGAAGCTGGTTAAGTCCCCACGGTCCTCACCACCGGCTTCGAATGCGAAGTCGGAATATTTATCACCGCCGTGCATGCCAACATGGGCGATGGGACCGCCCTTCTGGGATTGAGGGGATAGGGAGAATGAGGAACCGCCAGCGAATTGAGCGGCAACAGTATCGGCGCCGCCGAATACCTGTTTATAGCCGACCATGAGTTCAGGCCGCCACATGAATAAACGGTCGCCGAATTGCGTGCCCAATGTAAGACCGCCGACAACGGCACCCTGCTTGCCTGTGCCCGATGCGACATTCAAATCGAAACCGTTCCCACCGTCATGCTCGTTGCGGGAACCTTCGTAGAGAACAAAATAATCTCCAGCGACCGACGGCTTTATATAGAATTCGCCGATCGGCTGCTCGTAGCTGATGCCCAGATGGGCCTGGGCTATTCCGCCCGTCCAATTTGCATTGGCCGTGCGGCTGACGGTTGCACCGGTCAGGTCGGTCCCGTCGAAGTTACGCGTGCTGTTCATCTCGGCGACGCCGACATTGAGGCTGGCATCGGTTCGCAATGCGCCATCAACCTCCCGCCAGTACGCGCCGGTGCTATAAACCGTGCCGACTTCCTGGTTGGCCGGTCCCGTATTGAAGTCATCGACGCTGGCCCGCATGTAGGAGAGCGAGACGCCCCATGTGCTTATCGGACTGGCCGGGGCTTCCCAGCCCAGAGCAAAGCCTAAACCACCGCCATGATAGCCAGGCGAAGAGCCTCCGCTGTCATCCGCACCGAAGCCGATGGATTGCGCCCATCCGCCGCCGTGATTGCCGTTTTCAACGAGCGGATTTCCCGCCTGCGCGCGCACGACCGCGTCTGATCCCGCCGCCAGAACTTCGAAAAGCCCACCAGAATAGGACGGCAGCATTTGCTGGTATTGGCGTTTGAAGGCTTGCTGAGAAGACGCACCGTTAAAGGCGTCGCGAATGCCCGGGTCTAAATAGTTAGCAGCAAAAACAGCGTTATAGGCCGAAGCACTGCCACCGACACCTGCCTGGACGAATGCTCTTGGAATGACATCCAACGCGATCGTGCCGGCGGCCGTGTTCGTCACGATCGTGGCGTTGTAGAAATAGGGAACATCTCCCAACAAAACAGAGGACTGCCCGACCAACGCACCCGCCGAAGGAGTCGTCTGAATCAAGGTGAAGGTCTGAGGCGTCACTAATCTGCTGTCGAGATCCAGACCGACCTTGGCGCCGCTGGAAATCATCACGGCACCAACGCCAGCGACAGTAACGCTGCCGTTCTGACCAGTTGTCGGGTCGGCTGCAAAATCGATCTGCCCTTTGGGGCCGATGGTAAGCGAACTGAGCACCAGGTTCGTTGTACTGGTCGAATCCAAACGGCCATCGGCAACGTCAACGGCAAGCGCTCCCCCAGATGCCTGGGTGAGCGCACCGCCCAAGATCGCGCCATTGGTGATGTTGAGCTGATTGAGCGTGCTGTTGCCGAACGCCACGGCCCCCGTGAGTGTACCCGCACCGAGATCGAGAATGGCTCCGGATGATCCGAACAGCACATTTCCGGTAATCGAGGAGGGAGTTGTCGTGCCCGAAGGGGACTGGATCACCGTCACCAGCGCGGTATCACCCGAGAGGTCCAAAGCATTGGCAATGCCATTGGCAGTGGTCGCGGAGATCGTCCCGGTATTGGTGATCGAACTGAGCGCACCACCATTCACCAGAATCGCCGTAGCATTACCCCCGACCGTCGCATTGCCGCCCGCGCCATACTGTACGGTTGCCTCGATTTTGCCGGAATTGACAAGATTGGGGACTGTGCCGCCGGTCGAGACGGTGAGGCCTGTCGCATTCGCCGCATAGGCGTTGGAATTAATCTTACCGACGACGTCGATGCCGCCGTAAATCGTCGGCGAGTCGCCGGGATTCCCGCCAATTTGGACTGCCGATGCACCTATTCTGTCATAGATCCCGTTCGCATTGACTGCGCCGCTGATCATGATGCCATAGCTACCGTTATTGGAACCGATCTGAGTTCCCGCGCCTCCGATCACCAAAGCCGGCGCCGAACCGTAAGAAACGACAACACCATCGGTATCTATGTCTATGCCGCCGGTAATTGAGTTCGTGATCGAGACAGCCGGACCCCCGAGCAGCAGATTATTGGCTGTCAGACCGGTAAAGCTTCCGGGCCGCGACACGGTCACGCTGCCATTGTAGAAGCCATCCGCGCGCACGTTACTGTCGATATAGAGTTGGCCCTGAACTCCGCCGGCAAGGGAAAGTCCGCCGGAATTGGTGCCAAGCGCGGTGATGGAATCAGTGATCGATATCCCGCCGGTGATCGGGGCATTCACCAGCTGCAATATGCCGTAACTGTTGTTGCCGGTAACCCCGATAAAGCCGGCATTCGTAATCGACCCGTTCAGGCCTCCAACCACGCCGGGCGTGCTCGGAGTCAGATAGATGCCGGCTGAGTTATTGCCGCGCACTGTAATGGACGCGCCGCTTTCGTTCGTGATCGAACCGACAAAGGGCGAGGCATTGTTGATTTGGATACCGTACCGGTACGAACCCCCGGTCAGAGGTATCGTCGTAGCCAGCGTCGAATCCGTAATGGTGATCGTGCCGGTGTTAGCGATAGCGCAGGCGGTGGTTCCGCAGTTCGAACCGGCGGTCACCAGAATCCCGGTCATGTTATTGCCGTCGTTTCCGGCTATCGCCCCACCGTTCGTGACGGAGTTATTGCTGTCGATCGTTACAGCAGCGCCGCCGCCGACATTGATGCTGCCGCCGCTGACGATCGTGACATCGCCGGCGCTGGACGTAGCAAGCGGGGTGTTTTGCGAAGCCGAAACGCTTGTCTGAGCTTCAGCACCTGGTGCTTGAGCTAAGACGAATAGGACTGATGCCAGCGACGAAAGAGCATAACGAATGTCGATTCTGGGTCGGCTCATGCTCAATAGCCCCATCCGGCGAACCCATTGGGTTTCCCGGAAATATGTATGAAATTATCGCGCATTCAACACCTCACACCGGCACCCGCGGGGATTTCCGGTGGACATCATCATATAGCTTACACGCCGATCGTACCATCATCTTGCGCCGAATCCGAAAAATAACGGCCTCGTCCAACCCTATCGGAAATTGCTGGCGCCGCGTCAACCCGATTGATCGCGCGTCCGATTCAGAGTCATCCGTCCGGTTGGTCGAAGATTTTCACCGGAAGTTCAATTCCAGCGTGACGCCGTTCGGGTCGTTTACGAACACCTGCCGCAATTTGATACTGGGCACGTCACTAACCGTGAAGGGCAACTCACGCGCTGTGAGCTTTGCCACCATCGCATCATAGTCGGAACATTCGAAGGCGATGTGATCGATCGTGCCGGTACCGGTCATCGACTCAATGTCTATCGAGCCACCAAGAGCGCCCAACCTGTCGCGAATTCGTCCCAGCGCCGCCTCGGGATTCTTCGGATCGATCGAGATAACATGAACCACCGGTCGGTCGCTGGCGTCATAAAGCCAGGCACCCATGCTGCGCGGCCCCGGGAAATCGCCGTCCTTCAGATCCACGACGTCAGTATAAAAACGGACGGTCGCATCCAGGTCGAAGGTGCGGATATTGCAATGATCGAGCTTTGTCATGGATTGTCCCCTAAGTCTGGCCGCTTTTCTGATTTTGATCTGCTTGTCCGGCAAAGGCGACGCCTTTTCGTTCCGGTCCCAGCCAAGTCACCAGTGCCAGCAGCATCGCCGCCGCTGCTGTCACAACCGTGATCGCCAGTCCGTAATTATTGCCATGGTTGGCGGCAAAACGCGCCTGAAAAAACTGATTGCGCGAAGCGAGCAGATTGCCGAACTGGTAAGCCAAGCCCGGGAAGGTACCGCGCGCGCCCTCGGGCGACAATTCATTGAGGTGAACCGGTACCATCGCCCATGCGCCTTGGACCATCACCTGCACCAGAAAGGCGCCCGCCGCCAACCAGGCCGGTTGACCGACGACGCTGTAAATCCAGACCACCGGCAACACCAGCAGGGTCGCGATAACGATTGCACGTCTGCGTCCGATCTTCTCGGAATATGCCCCGAAAACAATGCCGCCGGTGATTGCGCCCAGATTGGCGAAAACCGTGATTGCCCCGACCGCGCGGGGACTGAGGTGATGTTGAACCTTAAGGAACGTCGGAAACATATCCTGGGAGCCGTGGCTCAACGAATTGAAGGCGGTCATTAAAATGACGACATAGAGGAACAGCGGCCAGCGCCCGCGAACGGACTCCCGCAGAGACCCAAAGAAATTGACCCGCGTCTTTCTCGTTGCCTCCCAAACCGGCGATTCCCTAACGTTCATGCGCAGATACAGCACCAGCAAAGCGGGCACGACGCCTACAATGAACATTCCACGCCAGCCGAGGCTGTCGTAAAGGGTCCAATATAATGCCGCAGCCAGCAGATTGCCGAAGGCATAGCCTTGCTGAAGAATGCCCGACACCAAACCGCGGGCGCCGGCGGGCACGGTCTCTAGCGCCAGCGACGCGCCCAGTCCCCATTCCCCGCCCATGCCGATCCCAAACAACGCGCGCAAAATCAGGAGCATCTCTATCGAAGTCGAAAAAGCGGTGGCCAATTCCATAGCCGAATAGAACAAGATATCGAACATCAGGACGGGCTTGCGTCCGAACCGCTCGGCCAGAATGCCGAAAATAAAGGCGCCCACAGGGCGCATGGCCAAGGTCAGCGTAATCGCCTCCGCAACCGCAGGAATACCGGTCGAAAAATCTTTGGCAATATCGGCAATGACAAAGGTCAGAAGGAAAAAATCGAATGCATCCAAAGTCCAACCCAGAAAGCCGGCCAGAAAAGCGGAGCGTTGTTCGCGGTTTAGCGATTTCAGAACTGAGAACATTGAGGCCGGCTATTTCTCGAAGATGGAACGCTGTGCTGACGACCGATTTTGCCCGACAAACTAAGGACATTGGCTAGGCGACACCATCATTTATTGAACGCCGAGCTCAGCTTGCTGGACAAAGCAGCCTGGCGCCCCACATCTTCAATGTTGTTCGCGGGACGCTAAGCCAGCTGGATCCGCGCTGATTTGGAGTTCGGCGACCATGGAAAAGCCGCGAAGCTTTAGGGCTTTTTGGCCCTATTACTTGATGGCGCACCGCAATCCGAAGTGTCGTGTCCTGCATTTCATCGGTTCGACCGGCGGACTCATCGGCATTGTCCTGGCATTGGTGCTGTTGAACCCTTTTTGGCTCCTGGCTGGCCTTATCTTCGGCTATGCAATGGCCTGGCTCGGACATTTCGTGATTGAGCGGAATCGGCCCGCGACCTTCGGCAACCCGATATGGTCGTTCATCGGCGACATCCGCATGTATTTGCTCTGGCTCACTGGCCGGCTGGAGCCTGCTCTTGCCGCAGCCGAGAAGCACATTGAGACTGATCTCGCGTCCTAGCCTGAGCAAGGCTGGTTATGACCGTAGTCATTCCGAACATTCGGTCTGTGGTTTTTATTTTACAAAAACCCCTTGAATTTGTTAGGGTTTCACGTCGCGAAATAAAAAGCCTCCATTTTAACGGATCATATTTCATCGATGGGGTATTCCCCTATTGATAACTTCCGGGTAACTCCACATGCGTCGTATAGGTTCGGTATCCAGGGACAGGTCCAAAACCCAATTCCCTCTGACGAACAATGCGACGACGAAGAGATTCTGCCCCCGGGATCAATCCGTGGCATGAAAAAGCAATATGAATTCTGAACCCTCCCAAGCACGTATACTCGTAGTAGAAGACGATGAACTCACGCGCGACTTCGTTGTCGATTTGATCGAGTCCTTCGGTTTTGCGGTCGCCGCGGCGCCCGATGGATTGGAGGCGATGCGTATGATTGCGGATATCCCTTCGATTGAACTGGTCTTTACGGATATCGCGATGCCAGGGTTCGACGGGCTCATGCTTGCCGACATGATGAAACAGCATCGGCCGAAGTTGAAAATACTCTACACGACCGGCGGACATGGAGTACCAAGGGTTAAAGCCGAAGCCGGAATACTTCACGGCAATATCCTGGCAAAACCCTATCGCACAGACGATCTGCGTCACGAGATCGAACGCCTGCTGGACTGAGCGCCGGTCCCGATCGGGTCGGCTTTGCCGGTAGGGTGGCAATGCTGTAACTTACGAGCGTGTCATAGTCGCCGGAGCACGATCGAAGATGAGCCGCATATCAGCCTGTTTGGCTGCATTTATTTGCCTTTTCGTCGTCGGCGCGCGGGCTGTCGCAAGCCCGCCCCCCCTGGTCAACGAGCCTCTGACCGCTGTGCCTGCTCATCCTTACGATGAAAGCGCCGACGCCCATGCCGATGTCGCACAGGCCATCGCCCGCGCCGCTGCGACCCACAAATATATCATGCTCGATTTTGGCGGAAACTGGTGCCCTGATTGCCGAGTTACCGCCGGGGTCCTTGCAATGAGCGGCGTTCGGGACTGGGTCGATAAAAATTTCGTCGTTGTCATGATCGACGCAGGCCGTATGAACAAGAACCTGGATATCGCGCAGACCTACGACGTCAGGATCAAGGCGGTGCCGACGATTGTCATTCTCGATGCGCAGAGCCACATGCTGAACGCAGGCAACCCCACCGCCCTCAGCGACGCGCGGACCATGACCCCGCAGGCGATCGTCGATACTTTGAGCGGATGGATCGGCCATCCTGGCTGAACTAGGTATCCATTTCGCTGTCATTGCGCTGGTCCTTGGCATCCTGACGGCTCCACAAGGTGCGATTGCCGCTATGGGCGATGTTCCTGGTGCGTCGCCGAGCGAGAAGGCAGCAATACAGTCCTATTGCAGCGGCGAGCGCAATTCGCTCGCTCAGAATATGTGCCTCACCAATCAACAGATGCTGGTCATGCGCTTGGGGCGCAAGCCTGACCTGTCCGTCGCCTCGTCACAACAGCGCGCCGAAATATCCCAAGCCTGTTCCGCCAAGCGCGTCCCGGGCGAACGCTTTGCATGCGAGCGTACAGAGCTCGCTTCCGCCGGTCTGCCCGTGCGCAACGAAGCCGGCGGAGGCGCGATGCACACGGATCTGGCTGGCGCGCCAGGCGGTGGAGCGGTACAGGACTTGTTCAGGGAGCCAAAACCCGCGGCACTACCCTTCTTCAGTCTCGAAAAATGGCGCCAGGAAAGACCTCCGATGCCATCCGCGCGCAATAGCGAGGTTCTGTCACCCGAGGCACTCTTCGCCAAGGTTTCGACGTCTATTTATGTGGTTCTTGCGAGCGAACATGCAATCGAACTTGCGGCCCGGACTGAGCATTCGCAGGGCAGCGCGGTGGCCATCACCGATAAGATCTTGATAACCAACTGCCATGTAGTCGCCGGACGTCCACAGATCAGCATTTCTCAGGACGGCGCCTCCAGCCGAGCCAGACTCATCTATGCCGACCCGGGCGGCGATCGCTGTTTCCTGCAGGCCGAAACACTGACAGTGCATCCGGTTCAGGGCGTGCGGCGGCTCGACGATATCCGCATCGGCGAAACGGTTTACAGCGTAGGCACACCGGCCGGGCTGGAACGTAGCTTCGGCGAGGGGATCGTCTCGGGAATCAGACAATGGGAGGGCGTGCGGATCGTCCAGAACTCCGCCCCGACCTGGCACGGTTCGTCGGGCGGGGGGTTGTTCGACGCGCGGGGCAATCTTGTCGGCATCACAACCGCCATCAGCACCATCGCCGCCAATCTAAACTTCTCGATTGCCGCTGAGGAATTCTGGCCCTAGGCGTCTTGCATGCTCAAGCCGCGCCATATCTCAACTTAGGCGCCTATGGGCTGGTCGAATTCATCTGCCGTTCGACTGTCGTCGTCTGTTGCTGCGGCATGGCCGGCGCGGTCGTCTCGGTCGTGACACTGCGCGTCGTAGTCGTCGTAACCGGGGGCGGAGCTTCGCTACAAGCGGCGATAACGCAAATGCATAATGACAGGGCTGAAAAAGCGGCGAAGCGCGCGGAGTTCTTGGGCGTGACCATTTTAGTACCTTTCAACGGAGTCAATTCCGTGAAATCAAACCTTGCCCGGTGCCCGCTTGTTCCGACCGCGACAATCCGGTCGTGCTTTCCTATATTTGTCCCGCAGTGCAGTTGACTAGGAGTAAAGTTACGATGTTGTGCAGCCGCCGCTCGAGGCGTTGGAAATCGACCGGAATTCGGATGGCATCATGCTGCCTGGCAATCATGATCGGCCTCGGCTCATTTGGCTGGGCCGGAATGGTCCAGGCGGGTATTCCGATCTTGAGCGACGTTCCGACATTGGCGCCTGTCGTCGACCGGGTTGTTCAGGGCGTAGTCAATATTGCGGTTAGTGGCAGCGTCGAGGTGCAAAACCCGCTGATTCAGGACCCGTTCTTTCGCCAGTTCTTCCGCCTACCCGACCAGCCGATGCGCCGGCAAATTCAAGCCGCAGGCTCGGGCGTCATCGTCGATGCCGCCAAAGGCTACATCCTCACTAATAATCACGTCGTCGCAGTGGGCCAGGAACAGGTCATCGAAGTAACGCTTAAAGACAAACGCCATTTCAAAGCGACTTTGGTCGGACGAGATCCGGAAACCGATATCGCCGTCTTGAAAATCGACGCTGACAATTTGACCGCCTTGGAGTTCGGCGACAGCGATAAGATACGTGTAGGTGATTATGCGCTGGCTATCGGCAACCCCTTCGGTCTTGGCCAGACCGTAACATCGGGCATTATCAGCGCGCTCGGCCGCACGGGGCTAGGAATCGAAGGCTATGAAGATTTCATCCAAACCGATGCCTCAATCAATCCGGGCAATTCTGGCGGTGCTCTGGTGGATTTGCGCGGCCAGCTGATCGGCATCAACACGGCTATTCTGGGTCCAGCCGGCGGGAATGTCGGGATCGGCTTTGCGGTGCCTGCGAATATTGCCAAGAGGATTATGGTCGATCTGGTTAAGAACGGCGACGTTAAGCGCGGACAAATCGGTGTCCGCGCACAGGATCTGACACCGGACATCGCCTCCAGCTTGGGAATTGAACGCAGCGAGGGCGCGCTGATTGCTCAGGTAGCGCAGGATTCCGCCGCGGCAAATGCCGGTGTTCAGCCGGGCGACCTGATCGTCGGCATCGATGGAGAACCGGTACATAACGTGGCTGACCTGCATAGGAGGCTCGACTTCGCGCATGTCGGCGACATTTTGAATTTGTCGCTGCTGCGCGACGGAATGCCGGTCGCGGCAAAAGTCAAAATTGAGACAGTCCGGAGCTCGCAGAGACAGCAATCCCGCCAGTGGAACTAACCACTAACGGAATTGGCAATATTACTTACAGTCGACAGTTGCGTTACGGCCTTCGGCGAACTGAACCTTGTGGGCGACGTCTCCGCATTTCCAGCCGACCATCAACCCTTTGTCGTTACCGGGCGACGGGTCGATCGGCTGTTTGGTTGGGAAACTCTCGTTTTTTACCATAAAGCTGCAGGACGGTTTGCCATCGCACAGCTTGGCAACGTCATCCTTCGCATCCTTGCGGTCCGCGCCATAGCCGTAACTGGCGAATACTGTCTGAATTGACGCTTGCTGGGCGTGAAGAGCGCCGCCAGTCGACAGAATTACCGCCAAGCCTAAGGTCGAGCCAACGGCGAGTTTCGACAAAATACGTTTCCCCATCTGCAAGCTCCTAATATCGTTTACGAGATTTTGCCTGACATTAGTGAGAATTTCCATTAGGTCAAACTCCCAATAATGATGAATATTCTGAGCCTTATAGTTCAATGGCAGTGAAGGGAATCAGCAATCGCATGAATCCGCGTCGAAACGTCAAGAAAGCATAATGCTACGCCATATGATCGACTCGTGATGGACCGATGCCGCTAAAGGCGGCCCAATCTTGTCAAAATGATCGGCCTGTAATGATTTGTCGACGATCAAGCGACAATGTACGGCAAGAGCAACGGCACTTAATCCGATCAGCTGGAAGATCATTCAGTGGTTTGAATGCCAATCAATCTCAATGATCCTTGCCAATCATATAACGATATGATCGACCTGGCTGAGAAATATCGTAACAAGCGAATAAATTTCGATTTCCGATATTTATATGCTTGACAGAAATTAAGCCCTGAACAATATACAACGCCTAATTATTAGAAAGCGTCTCTTAGAGCGAATTGGTTTCCGCCCGCGACAGGAGACCTTCCCAACATAAACGGAATGAAAAGATGAGTGAAATTACAGCGCAAAATATCGATTCAGCGACACTTCTCGATTTGACCGCGCGAATTGTCAGTGCGTATGCCGGAAAAGCCACACTGTCGCCGACAGAGTTGACCGATGTCATCGGCTCGGTTTCGCGCGCGCTGGCTCAACTGAGCGCGACGACTGTCGAACCGGAACCCAAGGAATTGTCACCAGCCGTTCCAATCAAGAAGTCGGTCACTGCTGATTTCATCGTTTGCCTTGAAGACGGCAAGAAGCTGAAGATGTTAAAGCGCCATTTGATGAGCACATACGGCATGACGCCTGCCGAATATCGCACAAAGTGGGGTTTGGCCCGCGATTATCCGATGGTTGCCCCGAATTATGCAGCCACGCGTTCGCAACTGGCCAAGAAAATCGGCCTTGGCAAGTCCCCGGCCAAGCCGGCCAGCGCCGCCAAGCCGGCAGCCCGTCGCGGCCGACCGCGCAAGGCCGGCTGAGCTTAGGCTTAGTATTTATTCAAAAGGGCAGGCGACCTCGGTCCCTGCCCTTTTTATTGTCCGCTATTTGGCGATATGAGAACTATTGAGCCAGCAAGTCCTCCATACTTCGCCATCGCGCGCCAAGAGAAGACGCTACGAGTTAGCTTGTGGGTCGTCGATGGAACGACTTCGCACGGCGGCCTCTCCAAAGCTGGCGTCGCCAACTAATTCTTGCTTCAGCGATAATACTCCGCAAACCGTTTGCGTAATTCCACTTTCTGTACTTTGCCGGTAGCCGTCTTAGGGAAATCTTGCACGACGATAACCGCCTTGGGGCATTTGAAGGGGCTCAACTGTTCCCGCAGCTTGATCAGTGTTTCGGCCTCGTCGATCTCAGTGCCGGGCCTGGGGATAACGAAGGCGGTGATCGCCTCGCCCCAGCGGTCATGCGGCAGGCCGACTGCGGCCGCTTCCAAGATACCGGGCTCGACGGCATAAAGCGCTGTTTCGACTTCCAATGAAGCGACATTCTCGCCGCCGGTCTTGATGACATCCTTGAACCGATCCTCGAACCAAAGAATTCCGTCAGCATCGAAATGACCGACATCGCCGGAATGGAACCAGCCGTGCCGAAAAGCGTCCTCGGTCGCTTCAACATTGCGCAGGTAACCGGTCAGCGCTTGGGGACTGCGATAGACAATCTCACCCGACCCGCCCGCCGGCAGCAGGTTTCCTGCCTCGTCCATAATAGCGATCTGTGCGTTGATCGAGGGTGTGCCGGCCGCGCCGGTATGGCTCAATTGATGTTCAGGGCGGAAAAAGGCCGAGACGGGACTCATCTCCGTTTGGCCGAACATCAGCGAGAAATCGCAACCGAAGGCCTCAATCGCTTTGGCCAGTTCATCCCGGGCGATGGTCGCCATAGCATAGACCGCAAGCCGCAGGCTCGATACATCGCGCGGTTCGCGCAATTGCAGATCCAGCAACGTGCGGTACATCACCGGCAGACCGAAAATGACGGACAGTTTTTCTGACTCCACCAATCCCAGAAGCCGAGGCGCATCGAAACCGCGCTGCACATAGATCGTAGCGCCCACCGCAATAGAGGGCGTGCAGAAGGCGTTGAGCTGTGCCGTATGGAAGAAGGGCAGCATCGCCCCAACCCGATCTGCGCCGGTCATCCGCGTATCGATGGCAACTCCAAGAGATTCCACATAGATCGAAACATGACTGCTGACCACGCCCTTGGGTGCAGAAGTCGTGCCGCTAGTATAAAGATAGGAGATCGCGTCGCGGTCTCCGGCGATCACCTCAGGTTCGGCAGAAGAAGCGGCAGCGAGCAGTCCATCGAAGTCGAACATCCGCGCAGCACCGAAACGAGGCATCGCGCCATCGACCGTACCGATGACAATCACCGCATCAATCGCATTCTGACCACCCAAGCCCGTGCCAAGCTGTTCCAAAACGCTGGCCTCAACAACGACGCCGCGCACTTGCGCATGTTCCAGCACATAAGCCAGTTCGCCGTGCCGCCAGAACAAATTGATCGGCACGCAGACCAGCCCGAGCTTTGCGCAAGCGAAATATGTCGCCAGGAATTCGGCACTATTACCTGACATGAGGGCCAGAGCGTCGCCGCGGGTAAAACCTAATCCGGCCATCGCGTGAGCCGTGCGGTTCACATGCTCGTTGAAGGCGCGATAGGTGAAGCGCCGGTCGCAATCGACAATCGCGATATGATGCGGTGTTCTGGCGGCTGATCTGGTCAAAAGGTCACCGACATTAATTCGATGGATGAGATTGTCGTGAAGTTCGCGTCGGTCGAGCATCTGCGTCCTGTTTCCCCTGAGTACCCGTATTTGCCCCGCTTTCAGTATTGCCAGAAGCGGCTCGCCACGACTATGAATTCGTCGAAGCCGTTGCGTTTAGCGTATGGCTAATCGATTAGCCAATCGGCAAAATCAGTGTCGTTCCGGCTGGGACTGTTGGGAAGGGGTGTCAGATGCGCGCAATGGTAATCGACGGCTTCGGAGGGCCGGAAGTTTTTCATATGGCGGATATCGAAATCCCGAAACCCGGGCCGGGCGAAGTTCTGATTCGCATCGCCTATGCGAGCGTGAACCCTGCCGACTGGAAATGCCGCGAAGGCTGGCTATCGCAATTCTTCACCTATAAATTTCCTTTCGTCGTCGGTTTCGATGCCGCAGGTGTCATCGCCGGGCTGGGCGAAGGCGTCACCGACTACAAAATCGGCGACCGCGTCGTCACCAGCTCGAACCAGGGCATCGGCGAAAACGGTTCCTACGCCGAATATCTGAAAAGCGTAACGGACCGCGTCTCGCATATCGCCGACAGCTTGGACTTCAAGACCGCGGCCTCAATCCCGACTGCGGCCGTAACCTCATGGGAAGGGCTCTTTGGTACCGGCGACTTGAAGGCCGGACAGAGCGTATTGATCAATGGAGGCGCAGGCGGCATGGGCAGCTTTGGCATTCAATTCGCCAAACATGCCGGCGCGCGCGTAGCCGCCACCTGCGGGCCCGGCAATATCGACTATGTAAAAAGCCTGGGAGCTGATCTTGCGATCGACTACCGGTCGCAGAACGTGCTCGATGGCGTGTTGGCGTGGGCGCCGGGCGGTGTCGACGTCATCATGGATACGGTCGGGCAGGGCACGCTGGCAGACGGCATCGCCATGACCAAACCGGGCGGCGTGATTGCGCCCATCGGCACGCTGATCCAGAACGAACCGCAATTTGATCCGGTCGCGGCGGCTGCGCGCAATGTTCGCGTTGTACCGACCATGAGCAACAGAATGAAAGCCGGCGATCAACTGCGCACTATCGTTGATCTGTATGGCAAAGGAGTCTTCCGCGCTCCGGAAATCAACGTTCTACCTCTGGAGCAGGCTGGTCTGGCGCATACCAAGGTTAAGGACGGCCATGTGCGCGGCAAGATCGTGCTACAAGTCGCAGATATCTGAGCCGATATCATCAGTATATAAACATATTTCTATGCGAGGATTTTATGTCGGAACTAGCAGGAAAAGTCGCTATCGTGACGGGCGCAAGCCGCGGCATCGGCCGGGGCATCGCTGAGCGCCTCGGGTCCGCCGGGGCTACCGTCATTCTGGCGGCGCGCAGCTTAGAACATACCACTGACGGTATGGCTGGTACGCTGCGCGATACGGCAGCTGCCATCGAAGCATCGGGCGGGAAGGCGATACTGATTGCCTGCGATGTCGAGGACGAGCACAGCCGTGTCGCTTTGATTTCGGAGACGATCCGCCGCGCCGGAAGACTGGACATTTTGGTCAATAACGCCGGACGCGCCCTGCATGAAAGTCTCGAAAGCTTCACTTCTGCCAAGGCACGCAGCCAGATCGAGCAATATCTGACAGCGCCGTTTGATTTGGCGCGCCTCGCCGCCGCCCACATGCGCAAACAGGGCCAGGGCTGGATAGTCAATCTGGGATCCTCTACCGCTATCGCGCCTTCCGGCCCGCCGTATGACGATTACGCGACCCACGGCGGCGCAGCTCTATATGCCGCACTGAAGGCGGCGGTTCATCGCCTGACGATCAATCTGGCGGCAGAACTGTTTGCCGATAATATCTCGGTCAATGTCGTAGCGCCGGTCGGCGCGGTTTTGACGCCGGGCGTCGAAGCCTTGGGCGTGATTACTGAAGAGACCAAGGCCTATGTCGAACCGGTCGAACATATCGCCGAGGCGACCCTGGCGCTGGTCTCGGCGCCGCCGCGAACGATGACAGGCAAGATTGCCTTTTCATATATGTTCCTGGACGAGATCGGACGCTCTACCCATGCCTTGGACGGCAAGTCCATATTGCAAAAGCGCCCCAACACCGGAGGCTGAACATGAGCAAGACCGAGCACAACGAGACCATCTATATTCTGGACCAGGTTACGCCCAAGCCCGGCCAGGCCCAGGCGTTTCTGGCAGCCTATATGGAACGCTACGCTCCCGCTGCGCGCGAACGCGGCATGACGCTGATCAACCGCCTAGTGTCGCCGCCGATGTGGCTGAAGGAGCAATCCAATATGCTACAGATCACCTGGAGCGTCCAAGGTGCCGGAGCCTGGTGGGCAATGAGCCATCAAGGACGCCGCAACCCCGCCACGAGAGAGTTCTGGGAAAGCGTCGAGCCGATGATCGTAAAACGCCACCGCAGTTTCCTGAGCGACGTCGCCGACGTGGAGAGCATCTGCAATGTTTAAGCTGACTAAACTGATCACCCTGGCGCCCCAGGTGGACGACGCCGGCCGTGCGAAACTGGAATCGACTCTGAAAGCCGCGGGCAAGGTCGGCGGTCCGGTAGTCCGCTCAATGCTCGAACCCACATTGCCAGGCGTCTATAACGGAGGCGACTTTATTTGGCACGTCCAGTTTGCCGACGAAGCGGCCTATGGCAAGTGGAGGACCGATGCCGGCAAGACCGCCGATACGGTGCTGAAAGACAGGGCGCTGGTGTCCAATATCGACAGCGTCGCCTATGAGGGCGGTCCCAGCGGATCGAAGCCGGGTAACCTTAACAAAGGCGCTTATCGCGTAGCCCTGTTCAGCGTATTCAAAGAGCCCTTCCCCGGTGCCGTCGCCCAGTATGATGCTGAAACTTATGAGATGGGCACCTACATCAACAGCATCAAAAACTGGCAGGTCAGCCATGTGAAGGAATCCAGCGGCGCGCGCCCCTGGACTCATGTGTGGGAGCAGGAATATGAGGACATATCAGGCCTGCACGGCGCCTATATGATGCACCCGCACCACTGGGGCTTCATCGACCGCTGGTACGACCCCGAATGCACCGATTGGATGATCGACAATCACCTCTGCCATACATTCTGCAACTTCGACGGCAGTGTGATTGCGCCCAAGGTGTAGACGATTCCTAAACGAACGCGGGGCAATGAGCCTAGGACTTATATCGGACATTGTTTCTGCCGTGCCGTCGCGTTTTTCACCACGCTCGGGGCCGGACCTAAGTGATGAGCCACCGCGACCGACCTGTCACGGCCGGCCGCATATCTCGTTCGGGCCTTCAGTTAGGAAGATCGAGTAGAAGCGTTCTTTCACGCGCCAGCCCTGGGCAGTTCGGGCCCAGAAATCGTGATATTCGCCCCACATAGAATAGATCTGTCCCTCAAATGCGTTTAGGCCCTTATGGACCGCATAATAATGAGCGCGGCTTTCGGCTATGTCGCCGGACACAGTTACACGGAAATTCAGTACATTATGATGCGTAGCACCACAGTTTGACCCGGTGCCAAGATTATTGTGCATCGATTTGATCAGCGGCTCGACGCCGTTCACGACATTCTTATAAGCGGTGCTGTAATCACCGACCGCGTCATGGGTGAAAACCCCGGTCATCGCGTCGAACTGCTTTTGATCGACCAGGTCGCAATAAAGGTTATAGACCTGCTCGATCTCGTGCTTGTCCTTAGCGTATTGCAGGAAATCCATTCGTCTTGTCCCCAGGTCAGCATCTTTATCTATAGGCCAGAAATAGCCCCCGCAGGTGCAACGCGCCATCATCCAGATTAAGGCAGGAACATCCGTCGCTGCTGCTCGTTTAATGAGCGATGTCCGAGCGGCGGACATCGAAATTCGATGGAGGCGACGATTATGCGAAGCCTATTTTTGGGCGCGATCACGCTCGCGCTCATTGCTGGTGCGGCCATAGCAGAAGAGGCTTACCAAGGCGTAACAAGCCAGCCAGCCAAAGCGTCTCCGGCTTACAAACTGCCTCCCAAAGGTACAATGGATTTCGCTCAGCGGACAGTCGATCCTGCCATTTTCGACCCCTCGCGCCCACTCCCCTATCGCGCGGAAGTCAGCAAATCCGCAGATATTCAATCGATCGGGAAACCCGCGGGAAACGACCGCGCGATCGCACTTAAGCGTGCAGTCAGTGATTCCCGGGAGGCTGTGAAAGTCAGCCCCGGAAATTAGCCGCAGAAAGCGACGCATCTCTCAATCGGGAACATCCGCGACAGACCCACCGTTTATCGAGACACGTCCCCACACTGGGACATAAAAATTCGACGGAGCAAAAAATGATGAAGAGTATATTCGCCGGTGCAACCGCTATCGCGCTCATCGCGAGCGCAGCTGTCGCACAACAGGCATACGATAGCACGACCAGCCGTACCACCACGGTTACCGCGCCGACGCAGATAATACCGCCCGTACCGGCCGAAACCAGCACGACCACGGTCGAACGATCCTACGCGCCAGTGCCGGTCGCCCCACCCCCGACCTCGACATATCACGAGGAACATGTGACGACGCAGAACGGCCAGACAGTTGAAAAGACGATGAAAAGCGAGACGGCCACGCCCTATGGCAACCGATCCAGCACATATAGCCAAACCACGACCAACGGCAACCAATAAGCCGCGGAGCTATCTCTCATCAAACGAATCCCGCCGGGCCATCCCGGCGGGATTTTTCGATTGAACTGTGGTGCGAAGCCTGAAATCAGCTAGAACTAACCCAGGACGCGCAAACCGATATGCGCCCAAAAGAGGTTGGAATGGGTGCTTGGTCGAATCTAATGCAACGCCTGCGCGCCGTCGGGAGATCGATGATACGATCCGAAGGCCACTTGGAAGCGATCTCCCGCTCTGAAGAACATCTGGTACGTCTCGCCGCCGCAGCCGAAGAAGGTTGACGGCAGCTCGCTCTCATTGCCGGTATGATGGCGCGGCGCGAAATGCTGCAGGTTCATGTCCGACCCTCGCTTTGACGATCCGCTTCGGCTGGAGCGAAGCGGATTCAAGGTTCACTCGCAATATGATGAAGACGGCATTATCGCCGAGATATTCCGCCGGATCGGGACAACGAACCGCATTTGTGTGGAGTTCGGCGCCGGTAACGGCTCGGAGAACTGGACCGGATTTCTGGTCATGCAGGGATGGCGTGGCCTTTGGATCGACGGCAGCGACTCGTTTCTCTTTTATATAAATGTGATGGGGTGGACGCCCCCCGACGGCATCGATGTGCCAAAGTGAGGTTGTCGAGCAACACTTCAAGGAGAGGCGTCCATGGTACAGGCTAGCACAATTGGAATGGATATCGCGAAACAAGTCTTCCAGATTCATGGCGCGGATGAGACCGGCGCTGTGGTTTTGCGTAAGAAACTGGGCCGGGCGAAGGTGCTGACGTTTTTCGCATCTCAGCCGCCGTGCGTGGTGGCGATGGAGGCTTGCGGTGGTTCGCATTACTGGGCGCGGGAGATCGCTAAGCTGGGTCACGAGGTGAAGCTGATCGCACCGAAGTACGTCAAGCCGTTTGTGAAGCGACAGAAGAACGACATGGCCGACGCCGAAGCGATTTGCGAGGCGGCGCAGCGGCCGACGATGCGGTTTGTGGCGGTTAAGAGCGAAGCGG
>PLTD01000238.1 GCA_003165335.1 Rhodospirillales bacterium
CTAGGATAGACAAGCTCGACCGGTGGGCGATATCGAGGTTGGACATTGATCCTGACGCAGGGTCGGCAGAACTCCTCACATACTGGACCGCCGCGCTGGATGCAGGCTCAACAGAACTTCCGGGGCTCTCCAAGTTCAACGTAGAAAAGGTTTCGCCGTCGCTCGATCTCGCCTTAAGCAGCATTCTGACGTCCCGGCCGGATATGGATGAAACGGGACTTCGATCGGCTTTGCGTTTGGCGACCAAGATCTTCGCCAAGATGAAGCTGACAAATCTGGTCGATGCGGCGCTAAATAACGACCGCGTGACGGGCACTTGCCGGCAACTCTGGAGCCTGGTCGCCTACGTACTCGACCCCGTGAATTCAGCGATGCCACTTGTAGATCGCGACGTTGGGGACGCTTCGCAACTGCTGGACGGGCCGAGTGGAGAGTTGGTCGGATCGGTTGCCGCCATGGAGGGTGTCGACCCTCTGCCAATGCGTTTGCTGACAATACGGCTGTTTGGGCAAACCGTGGCGCCTGAAGATGAGCGGTCCATCAGCGGGAGGGTTATGGATACCCATCGCCGGAGCCAAACCGTCAGAAGTTGTATTGATCTGATAGCAGGTGATGCGCGACCAGAAGCTGCATCAGCGCTCTCAAGCCTACTGGCGGATCCCGCGCTGGTCCGGTGGAACGCCAACATCCGACACGCGCGAGCGCAGCAGCTTCGAGTGATGCGCGACCATAATTTCAAGCATCCGCCCGCCTCCGCGGTCCGCGAAGCGCTCGATGGCGGGCCGCCGGTAAACGCGAATGATCTCCGAGCAATCGTCGTTTCAGAACTAATCCAGCTGCGGTCCGAGCTCCGAAGCACCGACACAAGCCCATGGAGGCACTATTGGAATAACGAGAACGGCAAGGTGACGACACCTTTGGTTGAAAATGAATGTCGAGACCGGCTTTTGGTACGGCTACGTGATCGGCTCGCAAAATACCGGATCGCAGCCGCCATTCCCGAAGCTCGCCGCGGGAACGAAACGCGGACTGACGTACTGATCTTGACGGGTGCGGGTCGCAACCTCCCGATTGAAGCTAAGCGGCATTTCCATACTAAGCTTTGGACCGCTGCCGCAACCCAACTGCAGGGTTACGCTTCCGACCCCGGTGCTGACGGCATGGGGATCTATCTTGTCTTCTGGTTTGGAATCGACGTTTGCCCGATACCAGCCCGACCGGACGGCCGGGTCGGGCCTGCCTCTGCGGTAGACTTGGAAGCGATGCTGATCGATGATCTGGAACAAGACGTGGCCGACCGTACCGACGTCGTTGTGTTTGACGTCTCCAATTCCGCGGCAGCGCCAAGAAAGCCGCGGAAGAAGAAATAAAATGCTCGTACTCTGCAGACATTGTGGCGACATGCACGCCGTCAAAGGCCGTAATTTCAGTCGTATTAGAGTTTGTTACGATCGATGACAACGAATGCCTGTCCGAGCGCATAGCCGGCGGATCGTCGTGTTGCGATCCTCGCCCGGTTCCCCCTGCATACGAAATCCGGATGCTTCCTCTATGACCACAACTGCGAATACAGGCTACGGACAGGGCATAACAGTCACGATAGATATTCCCGATCTTCGCGAGGCATCCGACGAGACGGTTGCTGACTTCGTGCGCACTCGCGACGGGCGGTGGAATGCGCAAACCAAGGTTATGCTGGCGCAGTTCAAAACAACGAAACTTGATCTCAACAGCTGGTGGGCATCGACCAGAACGGGATGGGTGTGCCCTTGTTGCAAACGAGCTAAGCCGCAAATCGCACGCCTAAGTAACGGCAGCGTGCTGTTGTGCAGGCTAGAGTTTCATCACGACCACCTCGCCGACCGCGCAAAGCGAATTTTTCGCGAAATCAATCCCCGGAGCGACGATCGAGAGACGAACATCCAGTCTGGCCGTGTAAAAAATGCCCTTATGCTGTTTGTCGAACGCTTCGAAGAGACCCTCATCTGCATCGACTGCAATCTGTCGGAAGGGAGAGTGAAGCTCGAGCTCGCTCGCGAGATAGATCCCGACTTCACGTTTTCTCCGTCGGAGATCGCCTCCTTCGTCCGCGTCGAGCCGAACCGTCTGCATGAAGTCGATTTCAGCCAGGCGCGCATGGTCTGGCAGGCGGCGAAGGACGACGTCATGGACCGATTGGATTTCGCGGCACGCATGGCGCAACGGTTCGTCAAAGGACGACACCGCCGCGAGGTCGCACCTGGTGAGAGGTTTCAGGGGTATCTCGATGAACGGAGCGTCGTTTTCCAACAATTTCTACGAGCGGCGCCGAAAACCTATCGGCATGACATCGGGTTCACCATCGAAGCCCGGTCGACGGCTAACGACAGCGCTGGCCAATCACCGAAGCCCAAAAGGAAAGCTTTAGCCGTAGCGCCGACGGATCTTGAATTCGCGGAGTTCAACAGGCTTCAGCAGCACTCTAAATCCTGGGTTGCCGCCGGTGAGGGATGGTCCTGCGCCGGTTGCGATCGTTCCAAGCGCGACATCGTACGGAAGTCAAATAAGGAAAAATGGACCGGCCGGATTCATAAGGTGCTGGTCTACGAACGGGAGGATTGCGAAGAAAGCTTGCGGCGTCGGCGAGCCTACACTGCGAATCCGATAGTCATAGGCTCGCATAGTCGGGTCGCCATCTGCCAAGACTGCCGCAACATCGTTGCCGAAGCAATGCGGCGCTCCAAAGGGCTGACAGAAGACAGTCTATCCTTAGATGATGTGCGATCTCTCGTAGGCGTCCCCACGTCCAATTCAGGGCATGAAATCGATTGGGACGATGCGATCGCGCGCGCCATCGGCAATCAATCTCTGATCGACGCCATCTCCGGATATCGGGACCATCGCCAAACGGCGGAGGAGACCGAGAAAGAACTGCGCTCACTGATGGCGATACCGGGTATCCCACGCTCCAAAGCGCGAGATATTCTCGGCTATGAATTTGCGAAAGCGCACGATCTCGATCTGGAAGAGGGCGACGCCCAAATTGATTGGCTGATCGATGAAGGCCTACGCCTCCGACGCCTCGACAAGCTATTGCTTTGACGTGCTGAACGCTATCACCGGCGCTTTTGCTTCCGGCGAGCCCGCAATCGCTCCACAAGTCTTTCTGGACGTTCGGCCGATATTCGCTGGCCGACGAACTCCAGCGCAGTATCGTCGATGCCGTAAACGTATTTCACTGCCCGCTTGACGACCTGGGAGTTGGTCTCCTCAACCAATTCCTCGGGTGGACGGTCCAGGGAGATCACGCTCCCAGTCATCTTCGAGTATCTGGGTGAGGACGATTACGTCTTCTGGCATCCGCGTACGCGCCAGCCTTCCCGAAGTGGGCCTGCATGAACTCCAGCGACTGATTGCGCATATTGAGGAGAAAGCAGATCCACCAGGAGTGGCAATCCGGTGATGCCGAACGAGGTCAACCTGGCCTCTTCCTCGGCTACCGGCCAAAATCGCCTGAGCGGACCGTGCAATTGAATAGAATTCAATGCCCTTCGAGGTCTCGTCTCAAAGGGGCGCGGAGCGCCTCAGGTAGCCTTTGGCTTCATAAGCCTAACGCCTTCGCCTCTGTTCGATGTCGGCTTCGTAAATTCCACCCCGTACTTCTTCTCCAGCGCCGCCGCTAACTTTGCCAAGACTGCCACACGCCGATAATCCATCTGCTCCGATGTGTCATTTTCGAGCGATATGACAGCCTTCCGACTAACCTTCGCGTTCTTCGCAAGCGTCGCCTGGTCGATGCCAACCAGGCCGCGGGCGGCGCGTATCAATGATGGCGTCGGCCATATCTCGCCGGCCGGGATTTCGTTGACCATTTTTCGTCCAAACAAGGAGGGTAGGGTGGGTGAAAGAACAGACATGTAGCCGACGACTCACCACGACGTAACTATAGCAGTCTCC
>PLTD01000089.1 GCA_003165335.1 Rhodospirillales bacterium
CTCGTTAGCCAGACCTCGAACGTCGTCTGACGTCGCCAACCGTGAAACCGCCGCAAACTTAAACTCTCGCGATATCCGCCGTCGTCGCGCCATCACACTCACCCTCCTTCAGGATCAGTGTGCCTTAGAAAATCTGTCTCACCCTAGGGGGGCATTCCAAACATTCCAACTCAGCCTTGGTGCCTTGGTGCCTTGGCGCCTTGGTGTTTCGATTTTTAATCGGAACTGGCTTCAGGGCACGCTGGCCAGGTGGTCGTAGGACGGGTCGTCGGGGTCGCGGCGGGCCAGGTCCAGCGGCATGCCGTTCAGGCGGTCGGCGGGAAAGTCGTGGGGGGTATAGCTGTCGAACACCACTTGGCGGTGGTCGATCGCCCATCGGCCGTCGCGTTTGGACCAGCGGTCCAGGTATCGGCCGCGCCACAGATGCTCCGTCACCCAGCCGTCCTTCGGCACGGTTTGCAGCGAGGCGGTGAAATAGGCCTCGGATGCCGCGCGGTCGCCGTCGGGCTTGATCAATATATTGGTGATCTGGTGGCTGTGGTTGGCAAAGCCCGATCGCGCCTTGGTGCTGGGCGTCAGATAATCGCGGAACAGCATGTCGGGTACGCCCGGCGTGCTGCTGTAATTGCAGGTGCCGTCGGGGTGCCAGATCGAGAGCGTCAAAGTCTCGTCGATCCGGTCCATCGCCCGGCAATAGAGATAGAGCGTCTCGGTGATCTCCTGCTTGGTCAGCAGGCTGGTCAAGGTCGTTTCGGTCATGCCGCCTCCATAAGTTTGGGCTTCTCCTTGCCGACACCTGTCGCCCAGATGACGGTGCCGGACAGCATCAGCGTCGCGCCGATGCCGATAAAGGCGCCGTGGATGCCGAAGGGGCCGGTCAGCAGCCGCAGAACGAAGGGGCCCAGGAACTGGCCCAGGAAGATGCAGCTGAAATTGAGGCCGGCCGCCGCGGCGCGGACTTCCGGCGGGGAATTCGCCATCAGGATCGAGGCGGCGGTGGGCGCCTTGAATCCTGTCCCCAACCCGATCAGCAGGAAGATCGCGAGAAGGGCGACCCAATTATAAAAAGACGGGGCCAAGGCGAGACCCAACCCCATCAGTGCGGGGATTGCGAAGAACAGGCTCCAGTCGCTGACCCATCGGCGGACGAAGCCGTAAGCCGCGGCGGTAAAGATGGCCGAGATCGACCCGACCGACAGAATATAGCCCGCCTGCGTCGCGCCCGAGATGCCGTTGGCCTTCAGCAGAAACGGCCCGCCGGCGCTGGGCATGAAGGTGCCGATCGAGGTGATCAACAACGCCAGATAGACCGGCCAGAATTGCGCGATGACCCGCAACTGCCCCGGGGCGCCGGGAGCGCGTGCCGCCTTGGCGTGCTTGTGGAAAGGACCGTGGACGGTCAAAAAGGCGACCGCCAGCGTGATGAAGCCGACGAAATACATGGAGAAAGGTGCCCGCCAACCGCCGAGATCGACCAGGCGCCCACCCGCGGCCAAAGCGAGAGCGCCGACGATAGAGCTTGTGGCGACTGCGAATCCCAGCACCTTCGACCGTGCCGGGCCTTCGTACCAGGCGCTGGCCAGCGCCAGATACACGGCCATCACAGCGCCCGCCGCCAGGCCGAGCACCAGTCGGGTCGCGAAGAGCGGGAGATAGCCGTCGAGCACCAGCCCGGCGACGCCCATAAGGCTGTAGACCAGCAGAGCCACCAGCATCGTCATGCGATAGCCGAACCGCTCGGCCAGATAGCCGCCCAAGGGCGCGCCGACGATGATCGCGAGCGAGGGCGCGGTGAAGACCGTTCCGGCCTGCAGCATCCCCTCGGCACCCCCGCCGAAATGGGCGGCCAAGGCGGGTTGGTCCAGAGCCAGGCCCAGCGGCGCCAGGCCGCCGAGGCTCGGCCCCATGAAGATGACGAAGAGACGCCCTGCGGTCACGGCCTTGCCGACCGGGACCTGGGCGCGCGGATCGCTTGAGGCGGCGATCGTCATGCCGCGGTCGACCCGCCGTCGACATAGAGGATCGCGCCGTTAACGAATTTTGCCTCGTCGCTGGCCAGATAGGCGACGGCCGCGGCGACGTCGTCGGGTTCGCCCCAGGCGATCTCGGAGCCCGGTGTGCCGGGGGCCGGCCTGATCGGCCGGATCAGCGGCGTATCGATCGGCCCGGGCGCGATGGCGTTGACCCGCACATGCCGCGCCTTGAAGGAAGCCGATAGAGATTTGGTCAGGCCGACGACGCCGTGCTTGGACGCGCTATAGGCGGCGGACATGGCGACCCCGCGGATCCCGGCCGAGGAAGCCATATTGACGATATTGCCCCGCGTTTCGGTCAGGTGCGGCAGGGCCTGCTGAATGATGTGGAAATGGGCGGTGAGATTGACCGCGATAACGCGGTCCCAAGTCCCGGGAGAGATATCCTCGAAGAGGCTGCGCTGTAACATTCCGGCGATATTGGCGACGATGTCGAGCCTGCCCAGGACCGCGACCGCGCGGTCGACCAGGTGCCGGCAGGATGCGGCATCTGCGGCGTCGAATTCCATCGCTGTCGCCTGGCCGCCCGCGGCGGAAATCTCAAGGGCGACGGCGTGGACGCCGTCGAGGTTCAGGTCGCCCAGGGCCAGTTCCGCCCCTTCGGCCGCCAAGCGCAGAGCCGACGCCCGGCCGATTCCCGACGCAGCGCCGGTCACCAAAGCCGCTTTTCCCGCCAGACGCCCGTTGGGCATAATCTCCCCGCTTTCTTGTTCGCTTAAGTTTCGGAAATCGTACCCGAGCCGAACTCAAGATGGTATGACTGGTTTCAACAATTCGGACGTCAGGGCAAGAGGGAAGTCGGCATGGAAAAGGTGATTTATGCGCTGTGGCGCGACGTTCGCGACACGCGGGAGGAATTCAGCCGCAAATTGCGCGAGGTCGCTGCACCCCAATTGCTGGCGCTGGGGGCACGCGGCTTGCAGGTGAATGTCGTCGACGACGTGGTGCTGGGCGCCAACACATTCCGGGTCGCCACCCGGCCGCAGATGGAGGGCGTCATCCATCTTTGGCTCGACAGCGCGATCAATATGTTCCGCAAACCCTATGACGAGGTGCTGGAGACGCTTTGCGGCCGGATTGCCGGCTATCTGGTCAGCGAATCGAACGGCGTGGTGATGAAACCGGAAAACCGCTCGCCCCCCGGCGAGAGAACTCACGGCTTTTCACAATGCGTCTTCATCGTGCGCCCGAAACGGACTTCACCGGAGGAATGGATCGAGGAGTGGCACAATAAGACCACGCCGGTCGCGATCGAATGTCAGGCCAATTTCTTCTATGCCGCCAATGTGGTCGTGCGACCGCTGACCCATGCCGCGCCGGCCTATGACGCGCTGGTCGAGGAATGCATGCAGCCCGAGGCGATGACCGACCCGACCGTCTTCTTCGACCACGGCCGCAATCCGGAAAAGGCCAAGGACAATGCCCGCCGCATGTACGAGGCCGCTGCCTTCGTGACGGACGTCGACAAAATCGACGTCATCGCCACCAGCCAGTATATTTTTAAGTGGCCGAGTTTGTAGGCAGCAAGGTCGTCATTGCGAGCCTAGCGAAGCAATCCAGAGTCCGAAGGACCGACAGTCCTGGATTGCTTCGTCGCTGCGCGCCTCGCAATGACGATGAGAAACCTTAGGTCGCTCGCTACTCAGCGACGGTGGAAGCCGCCGCCGAAGCCAAGCGCGATCCCGCCGTAATAGGGTCCGTATCCCCAGGGGCCGTAATAGCCATAGGGATAGCCGTACGGGTAGCCGTAGGCCGGGTAATAGGGGTAGGGCTGCGGCGGGTTATAGGCGTCCTGCGAGGTCGGCACCTGATTGCCGTGCGCCGCCATGCATTGTGCATAGGCTATATTATAGGCCTGCTGAATTTCGTAGGTGGATCGTCCCGAATAGCCCGAACCGAGCGCAGTACCGGCCACGGCGCCCGAAGCCGCGCCGATCGCGGCGCCTGTGCCGCCGCCGGCAGCCGCACCCAGGCCCGCGCCCAGCGCAGTCCCGAGGACGGCGCCGCCGACGGCCTGATTGTTGGCGACCTGTGCCTGGCCACCGACCGACTGGCTGGCATAGCCGGTGCAGACAGCCTGATCCTGTGCAAATGCGTCGAAATTCTTGTTCGCCCCGGGCATGACGGCCACGGTCGGACCCGCCGGTTGTGTCGCACAGCCGGCAAGAAGGAGCAGGGTCGAACCCACGATGGCTCCTGAAATGCGCTTCATCTCACTACCTCAATGTTTCAGTAGACAGCGGATCATATCCGCACGACTTTCTACTGTCTGATTCAACGAATATCCCGGCGACATCCTGCGGGCGCCGAAGGCCGAAAATAGCCGAATGCGGCGAGGTTCAGGACTGTTGCTGCAGTATAAAGAGCGGCCGCGGCGGACGAAATGTTCCATTTCGTGGACAGAGCCGCGGGAATAGGTCATGTTCGCGCCGTTTGATTCCGAGCCTTCGACCTATCCCAAGTGAGAGCGTCACAATGAAAATGGTCCGTACTGCCGCCCACAGCCTGTTTGGCGCCGCCACAATCATCGCCTTGTCGATCGCCGGCGCACAGGCCGTCGGGTCCAAGGATGCCCCCGCGGCCGCCGCGCCGGCTTCAGTCAGCGCCGAGCCGCAGAATACCTCTGCCACCTATGGCGATTGGGTTCTGCACTGCACCCGCAACGGCGACGACCCCCAGGCGCCGCGCGTATGCGAGGTGGCGCTCCCGTTCCAGGCCCAGGGGCAGCAGGGTCCCTTCGCGGAACTGGCCATCGGCCACGTCAATTCGAAGGACCCCCTGCGCGCCACGGTCATGATGGCGCTGAACGTCTCGTTCCCCAGTACGATCAGGTTGTCGCTCGACGACAAGGATACCCAGCCGGCCGAACTCAGCTGGCGTTTCTGTGTGCCCACCGGTTGCCGCGCCGACACCGAATTGAAGGACGATACGGTCAAACGCTGGAAGGCCGCGACCGGCAACGGCCAGATGCAGTTCAAAGACGCGACCGGACGCGAGATCACAGTGCCCGTTTCGATTCGCGGTCTGTCTCAGGCGCTGGACGCACTCGCGAAATCCTAAAGATGTCTGAAGGCGGTCAAGGCTTGAGGACACTGCTTTCGACAGCTTGACCGACGATGCGATCGGCGTCGTCCTGCAGCAGCAAATGTTGGGCGACCAAATTGGCGGCCGCGGCACGGACGGCGGCGACATAATTGTCATGCGTGCCGTACCGTTCTTCCAGCGAGGGTCGCGGATCGCCCGAGGCCAGCCGTGCGGCTTTGGTCTTGGCGAAGGGTATATAGCCGCCGGTAAATCCGCAGCCCTGGCCTTTGTAGAATCCGCTCGCCGTTTCGTTCCACCCCAGATAGGTGCCGAGCGGCGCTAGACGCAGCACCGACGGCGCCCCGCCGATCTCGTTACCGTCCAAATCTACTTTCGGCACCAGCGACGGCAATGTCCGTTTCACCACCGGCGGCAGAGTCGTCATCGTGCCGCTGAGGTCGTTGGCGATGAAACCCGGGCCGAAATCATAGTCCGGAAACGGGTTCAATTTCCCGTCCGGCGATGGTTTGCCCGGTATCGCCGGGAAGCCCATTTCGTGCGCGGTCGGCGGCGCCATTTCTCGCGTGGCGATGCGCGGGTAGAGGCTGGGCGGCGGCGGGGTATTTTGCACGACCCACGCGGTCAAAGCGGCAGTCAATGCGCGGGTGGTATCGGTCGTGGGATTGGGGTTGTTGGGCAGGACACAGGCCCCGGCGACCGATATCGCCGGCTGGTCCGGATCGACCGTAAAACCGCCTTTTCCGCCGCCGTGGGTCACGCCCGGGAAGAAATAGCGGCGGACCTCCGGCGGAAGCGGAATGTCGGCCTTGGCGTCAGTCCCGACCAGATCGGGCGACATGCGAAGGCCCCAAAACTCAGAAGAACCGAACAATTCGAATACCTTAGGGCAGGTGTGGCTGGCCCGACAACGATCCAGCAATCCGGCCTTGCCGTGGCCCCGAGCGGTATCGTCGTAGTCGCTCCACCACAGCACACCCTCGCTGCCCGGCTCATCGACGCCGGCCGCACCGCCGGGGGCGGCAAAGCGCAGATTCATCGCGACCTGCCGACCCGCGATATTGGACTCGATCCCGTCCCAAACGACCCGCCCGGCCTCATCCCGGTTGAAGCCTAAGTGCATGAAACTGCGCAGAAAATTGCCGGATTGCGAGAAGCCGATTCCGATCGCCCAATGGATCGATTTGGCCAGGGGATTGGTGAAATCGGCATCGTCATGCGCCTCATATTTGAAGAAGGCGTTGATGTCGCGAGTCGCGGCGAAGCCGATGCCCAGCACCGGCGGGTCCTTGGCGATATAGGTCAGTTCATAGAGATAAGCCGGATCGAAACCATCTTTGAGGCAAATCCGGTGTGGGTCGGGCGTCCCCGGAAATGGAGTCTTGGCGCAATCGGCAAAAGCCCAGTCGCCCGCGGGAATCGAAACCGGAGCGCCGCTTTGGGTTCGTTTGGTCAGATGAGCGGCTGCCGTGTCGAGGCTTGCCGGCTCTGGCCGCGGAGTGCCTAACCCGATTCCGCCCAGCATTGGCAGAGACGACTGACCGGCCGGCATATTGGCAAAAGTCGAGATAGCTAAGCCGGTTACGCTCGTCCCATCCGCATTGCGGGCGACCGGCACCGAGATAGTCTGAAGGCCGGCACGAGGCGGAATGTCTCCCTGCCAGCCGCTGGTCAGAACCACATTCCCGCTGTCGTCGGGTGCGCCGAACAGCACGCTTCCGCGATTAGGGACCTGATAGACGAGAACGCCACTCGCCTTCGCCATGTCGATCGGCTTGATCAATGAGAAGGTTGCTGAGTACTCGACCCGACCATGAGCGTTCTGGGGCGCGAGCTTGATGTCGGTGATGATCGTATTCAGTGGGTCGTTTGGGTCCAATTCGCCGAAGACATGGCCGCTAATTACCTCGTATTGGCCTGCCTTTCCAAAAGCTCGTCCGTCAAAAGCAGGCGACTTGCTGTCCTCGACAACAACCCGCGTGATTCTCGCCTCTGCTGGTCCGGATAGACAAATGTAGGCGCAGATTATTGCGCTTGATATTTCGGCCAGTCTTGAGTGCAATGCCGCCTCTCCATACCTGCGGTTTGACGATACCGCTTGGTGCATTGTGCTCTGAATTCGGCGGCTCATACAGTTCTTGTTGATCCTATCGTCGATCGGCTCCTACTCTGTCCCTCAATAAGGCCAGTCAAACAATTTGGCGATTATCCCCTTGACCTATGTACGGGGCAAGAGGCAAGATTAGCGGATGCATATATCGGGCAAAACAAGCGCTGTCTTCAGCGCTGCCTTCGCTATCGTCGGACTGGGAATTGACACTATGGTCAATCTCGCTCCGCAGGCGTTCTCCTTAAATACACAGCAGGCCCACTTGCTGTTTCAAGTCGGAGAGGCGATCACCGTTCTCGGCATCGCCGGCCTTATAGTAACTGGCTTGTATGCTTTCTTTAAAAGCCCACCTTTGCTCGTGCGGTCTCCGCAACCCGACATGCCGATCAATGAGGCCATCGATTATATCGTCAATGATTCAAAAGCCGACTTGAAACAGCCAACACCTCCCTACATTGCGGAT
>PLTD01000063.1 GCA_003165335.1 Rhodospirillales bacterium
GAAGCGCTGCGGCATGTAGCTGAGCCTGGTTTTTACGCCTTCCGGATCGGCAACCACATCCACCCCTTCAATGGTGATGGCGCCCGCATCCGGGCGCAGCACGCCGGCCAGCATGCGCATCAAGGTGGTCTTGCCGGCACCATCCGGCCCAACCAGCCCAAAAATCTCGCCACGCCCGATGGCAAGCTCAACATTTTGCACCGCGGCCAGGGCGCCGAAGCGGCGCGTGACATTTTGCGCGCTGATCGCCGCCAGGCCGTTCATGGCCCCGCTCATGGCCCGGGGGGCAGCAGCGCGATCGAGGCATCCGCCGGCATGCCGGGCAGCAGCTCGTGCGTGGGATTATAAATATCGATGCGAATGCGGTAGACCAAAGTCACGCGCTCGGCATTCGTCTCCACCGTCTTCGGGGTGAATTCCGCCTCCGGTGAAATAAAGCTGATCTGCCCGTGATAGATATGACCGGGATAGGTATCCGTTGTTACATCCACCGCTTCGTCCAGGCGGATTTTGCCAAGATCGGTTTCGTTGACATAGGCGCGCAGCCAGACATGGTCGAGATCGTCCAGCGTAAAAATAGCAACACCCGACGCGGCGAGCTCGCCAAGCTCCGCCTCGCGCACCGCGATGACGCCATCGAAAGGTGCGGTGAGCACGGTGTAGCCGAGCGTGATGTCATCGAGCCCCAGTCTGGACCGCGTGGCGGCGAGGTTGGCTGCGGCCAGGCCGATATTCGCTTGCGCCGTCAGCACCATGGCCTTGTCATGGTCCAGCGTGGCCAAAGATTGGTTCAGCGCCGTCAGCGCCAGATCGCGGGCTTGCACGGAAACCGCGCTGGTTTTCACCAGCTTCGCATCGCGCGCATAGTCGCGCTGCTTTTCCGAAACGTCGAATTGATCGCTGGCCACATTGCTCTGCGCGGCGGTAAAATTGCTTTGCGACACGGCGAGCTGTGCCGCGGCAACTTGGACATTGGTCCGATCGATCTCGGTTTGCTGGCGGTAGAGCCGGTCATCCAGCCGGGCCAGCACGGTTCCCGCCTTTACCACCGCCCCCTCATCGAAAGCGAGTTCGCTGATCGGCGCCTGGACATCCGTAAAGCTCAGCACGCTTTCATGCGCCTCGATATTGCCCGACAGGATTAACGTTGCGGGAGCCCTATCGCCCGAGAACCAGCCGATGACCGGCCGGCCAAACCACGCGGCAAGCACTGCCAGCACTGCCAGCCCTGCAACACCGATCGCGATAGATTTACGGCGGTCCATCATAGACACCATTCACCAGGCGATGAACGGTCAACGGGCGTTGATCGCACCATCATGCTGTGTCTTTCCGCAGTCATAAGAGGAAGAATTTAAATGGCGATTGCTTGCAATATGCACTGCAACAACGATGACGGCATTGACCTAAATCAGACGCCGAGAGGGCGGCTGACGCTAGGGTAAGTTGCCTTTCCAACGATCGGTGGAGTTGACGGGCCGCAAGCAAATTACTATAACGCATTATAGTTTTTGGCCGCCTTTAAAACTTGAGGGAATTACCGACGGTCCTCTCTGGTTAGCAAGTCGGCGCATCACCAACCCAAGCAGGGAGGCAATTTTGGGACATCAACACGGGGTAACTGCCGACGCACGTACAGCACCGGTCGCGGTGTGGAAGATTCTTGGGGCGATGCGCGGTGAGGAACTGGCCAATTGGCGGATGGCCCGCATTGAGAACAATGCCAGCGCCCAGGAGCGCGGCGCCGACCAGGTGCCCTACCCTTTCGGCTGGTTTGTCGCCTGCTACACCGACGAGCTTGCGGTGGGCGAGGTGAAGCCCATGCGCTATTTCGGGCGCGAATTGGTCGCCTGGCGCGGCGAAGACGGCAAAGCGCGCATCATCGATGCCTATTGCCGGCATTTAGGCGCGCATATGGGCCACGGCGGCAAAGTTCATGGAAACCACCTGGAATGCCCGTTCCATGCCTGGCGTTACGACGACACCGGCAGCGTGAATGAGATCCCCTATTCACGATCAATTCCGCCGCAAGTGAAAAAGCCATGCGGCGGTTGGCCGACCGCCGAGGCGAACGGCTTTGTCTGGATCTGGTATCATCCCGCAGGAGAAGCGCCGAAATGGGATGTGGAAACCTTTCCCGAGGTAGGCTCGGCCGATTGGACGCCATACGATCGTTATGACTGGTACATCCATTCGCCGCTGCAGTTCATTGCCGAGAATGCCGCCGACCTGGCCCATTTCCAATATGTCCACGGAACGGCCAACTATCCCGAGGCGAAGCTCACATTCCACGAGCATCTGCGGACCGGGCTGGTGCATGCGAAGCTGGGTACGCCCAAGGGTGAGATCGACGGCGAGATATCAAACGCGAGTTTCGGTCCCGGACAGGCATGGACGCGTTTTCGAGGCATCTCCGACACGCTTCTTGTGGCCGGTCTGACGCCGGTCGACCACGATCTGGTCCGCGTGCGTTTCGCGTTTACCCAACCTAAGTCGGAAACCGAAGGGCCCCTGGCCGGATTAGCGCGGGCGCTGATCAGAGACATCGTCAAACAGTTCGACCAGGACAAGGTCATCTGGGATCGCCAGCGTTTTGTCGCTCGACCGCCCATTTGCGAGGGCGACGGACCCATCGCAGACTTCCGACGTTGGTATTACCAGTTCTACGCCGAATGGAAGGATAAACCCGGCGCCGATAAAGCGGCAGCCTAAGCTTCAGACTGAAGTACGGCGAATTGAGACCGGAAATCCCTCTATGTCATCGATGATTGAAAAAGGTGAATATTATGCCCGATAGCAGCAAATTATTTGAAATCGAAGGTCAGATAGCGACCATCCGGGCTAATCTGCGCAATTTGACGGAACAGGCTGCCGCACGATCCGGTGCAGGAGACGAAGATCTGGCCGCCGACCGCATCGCCGCCCAAGAAGCGCGGTTGGCCTCCTTGCTGCAGCAACGGGAGGCCCTATCAAAGTAGGCCCCCTTGCCGAACGCGCCTAGCCACGCGCCAAGGGGTTGGGCGTCGGCTCTGCGACAAGCCGGAGTGTATTGCTGTCGGTATGATGGAAAGGCTCATCCCGGCCGCGGATCGCCAGAACCGTGTCTTCGAAATACGACCAGGTGCCGTCCGGATTGATGGTTACCTTGATTCGAAATGAGTCGGTGCGAAAAGCATGCTCAAGGAACGGTGTCGACAAGATGCCGTAATCCGTCACGCCGCGCTGGGCGGCCACCTCAAAGCTGGTGGCGTTCGCGTCTGCAGTGCCAACCGCCAATACAACCTGCGCCCGCGGGATGGCCAGCGAGTGCATCACCGTTCCGGTCGCAGGCTCCCAAAGCCAATAGCCAATCTGGTCATGATAGGTCTTTACCTGACCCGGCTTCACAATATGTGTCCAATAGCGCAGCCCATAGAGAAGCTGCGGTCCGTTCGTCTGCGGATCTATCGGTTGCAGCTCGATCCGTTCGACAAACTCCTGCTGCTTTGGTCCGGCCGCCTTCGGCTTGGTATCGAGACCTTTGGTACCTTCCCAAATGCCGGCCATGGCGCGTAATGGGCCCAGGTTCCTCAGCGTATCGACATCGACATTCGAGGGTTCGGAATAAATATCGGCGGGAAATTCAGACATAAAGATATCCGCAAAAGCAGTGTGATTCTCCTGTCATACTAGGATAGAGCCCGTCCGACGAAAACAGGCCTCTCACGCTTGAGGCCGCGGCGAAAACACGCGTGCCGAGGCGCGGATATCCGCTATCGAGCAGCCTTAGAAGATGCTCCCGAACAAAGCGCCGACACCCGCAGTTACGCCCATTGCGAGTGCACCCCAGAATGTGACGCGCAGTGTGCCCGGCAATTTGGCCGCACCGCCGGCGCCGGCAGCCAATGCGCCCAAAGCCGACAAGAAGGCGAGCGAGCTGACCGACACAAACAGGATCAGGTTCGCTTGTGATGACAGCGCCGTAACAAGGAGGGGCAGGGCCGCCCCGACAGTGAAGCTAGCCGCAGATGCAAAGGCGGCTTGAACCGGACGGGCCCGCAACGTGTCCGAGATGCCAAGCTCGTCGCGGGCATGGGCGCCAACTGCGTCATGGGCCATGAGCTGGCCCGCGACCTGATCGGCAAGCGCCGGCTCCAGACCGCGATCGACATATATCGCTGCAAGTTCCTTTCGTTCGCCTACATGATCAGCACGAATTTCAGCGCGTTCGACCTTTAAGTCTGCCTGCTCGGTATCCAGCTGCGAGTGGACCGATACATATTCGCCAGCAGCCATCGACATGGCCCCGGCCACAAGGCCGGCAACGCCCGCGACTACGATGCTGTTGTGCGTTCCGTTCGAAGCGGCCACGCCCAGCACAAGACTCGCTGTCGACAATATTCCATCGTTCGCGCCCAACACGGCGGCGCGAAGCCATCCCGTTTGTTTCGAGCGATGCCGTTCCCGCGGACGTTTGGCCATTCGAAATAATCCATAGTTTAGGAGGCGTCGGTTATTTTCACAGACGCGTCACGGAGACGTCAAAGCTGAGGCGATTGTTCCCCATATTTTGAGCCCGATGGCGTCAAGGCGAGACGAAAAACGGTCCCTGGTCATCTATATCTTAACGCGCCGCTCGTAAGCGTTGCATAGGCCGTTGGATTTCATCATTCAGAAGATTCCTGCATAATGCAGACATATTGCGCAAAGCCGCACAAACGCGAACAAATATGCGCCGCGGCGCTCACTGGGAATGACTAATGGACATCCGAGATTCACACGATCAGCCAGCAATTTCGGCCGACGGACCCTATTTTCGCGAAGAGCATCAGATGTTCCGCGATCAGTTGCGCCGATTCGTCGACGAAGAAATAAAACCCAATGCCGAAGCCTGGGAATCCGACGGGCTGACGCCGCGTTCGGTTCTGCGCCGTATGGGCGAACTCGGGTTTCTGGGCATCCGCTATGGGGAAACCTATGGCGGCAGCGCGATGGATACGGTCGCCAGCGCCATCCTGGCGGAAGAACTGGGGAAATCGACTTTTGGCGGCTTCGCGATCACCGTGCTGGTCCATACGGACATGGCATCGCCGCATCTGCATAATTTCGGAACCGAGGCGCAACTCCAGCGCTGGATGCCCGACCTGATCGCCGGGCGAAAAATCTGCGCGGTTGCCGTGACCGAACCGGACGCGGGATCAGACGTCGCATCGATCCGCACCAGTGCCAAGCGCGACGGCGACGATTTCGTGCTGAACGGCACCAAAATGTTCATCACCAACGGCGTCCATGCCGATCTCTATTTCGTGGCCGCCAAGACCGATTTTTCGGTCAAAGGCACAAGAGGGATTTCAATTTTCGCAGTCGAAAAGGGCACACCCGGCTTTTCGGTCGGACGCGCTCTCAAAAAGCAAGGCTGGCTGTCGTCCGACACGGCTGAGTTGATTTTCGAGGATTGCCGGGTGCCAGCCGCCAATCTTCTGGGGGCGGAAAATCGCGGATTTTATTCGATCATGCGCAATTTTCAGAACGAACGGCTGGTTCTGGGCGCGCAGTGTATCGGCGAGTGCCAAGCGGCTATCGCTCTCACGCTGGACTGGGTAACCCAGCGCAAGGCGTTCGGCGCTCCCTTATGGGAAAAGCAGGCCATCCGACAGCGACTGGCGATGTTGTCGGCACGGGTCGAGGCGGCGCGGCAGCTTGTCTATCACTCGGCCTGGCTCGACGCGCAAGGGCGCGACTGCGTCAAGGAAGTGTCGATGGTGAAGGCGCTGTGCGGCGAGTTGGTGAATGATGTCATGTACGACTGCCAGCAATTTCACGGCGGTATGGGCTATTTGCGGGAAAGTACGATCGAACGCATGGTGCGAGACGCAAGGGTTCAATCGATAGGCGGGGGAGCAACAGAAGTGATGTTGGAAGAGATCGCCAAACGGATGGGCAAATAATGCCGTCACCGACATTACCGGTTCTGCCGACCCGCATCGTCACTCAAGCGGCAAGTTTTCGCACCAACCGCGAACAGTATCAGGCCTTGTTGGATCGATTGCGCGACTCGCTGCGCTATGCCGTCGCCGGCGGCGGCGAGGCGCATGTCAAACGCCACCATAAGCGCGGCAAGATGCTGGTGCGCGACCGTATCGACCTGCTGGTGGATCCATTCACGCCTTTCCTGGAACTGTCGCCGCTGGCCGCCTGGGGCATGTACGACAATGAGGTGCCCGGGGCCGGCGTCGTTACAGGCATCGGCATCATCCAGGGCGTCCCCTGCATGATCATCGCCAACGACGCCACCGTTAAAGGCGGGTCGTTCTTCCATGAAACGGTCAAAAAGCATGTCAGGGCGCAAGAGATCGCCCGTGAGAACCGCCTGCCCTGCATCTATCTGGTCGATTGCGGCGGCGCCTATTTGCCCGAGCAGGATCGCGTGTTCCCGGACAAGGGCCATTTCGGCAGCACATTTTACAATCAATGCAAACTATCGGCCGACGGCATCCCGCAAATTTCAGCCGTTTTCGGCGGCTGCACGGCGGGCGGCGCGTATATTCCGGCGCTGTCGGACGAGGTTGTGATGGTGCGCGGCAACGCCCGCATCCATCTGGGCGGCCCGTCGATCGTCGCTGCGGCGATCAATGAAGTCGTTGACGGCGAAACGCTGGGCGGGGCGGAAATGCACAGCCGGGTTTCCGGTGTGTCCGACTATCTGGCCGAAGACGAGCCGTCGGCGCTGAAAAAGCTGCGGGACATAATCGGCGGACTGAATATCGAGCGGCCGAATTATGCCGCCACACACCCTGCCCGACCGCCCCTCTATAACGCAAGCGAGATCCCCGGGATCATCGAAGCCAATCCGAAAAACCCCTATGACGTCCGCGAAGTTGTCGCCCGCATGGTCGACGGCAGCGAGTTCCAGGAGTTCAAGCCGGATTGGGGCAGCGAACTGGTCTGCGGCACCGCCTATCTGCACGGCTATCCGGTCGGAATTATCGGCAATAACGGGCCGATCTTTTCCGAATCAGCCGTCAAGGGCGCCCATTTCATCGAACTGTGCGATCAGCGGAACATCCCGCTGTTGTTCCTGCAGAACATCACCGGTTTCATGGTGGGTACCGAGGCGGAACGCGGGGGCATCGCCAAGCACAGCGCCAAGCTGGTCTATGCCGTGGCGGCGGCACGGGTGCCGCGCTTCACGGTCATAATCGGGGGCTCATACGGCGCCGGCAATTACGGCATGTGCGGCCGGGGTTTCGAGCCGCGCTTTCTGTTTTCCTGGCCCAATTCGCGCATCGCGACGATGAGCCCGGACATCGCAACCAACGTGTTGCTGGAATTGCGCCGGACCAGCGTGAAGCGGGACGCGGCGTCGGATGACGAACTGGCCGAACTCGAACGGCGCACGCGCGCGCAATTCACCGAACAGAGCGACCCCTATTACGCGACCGCGCGGCTTTGGGACGATGGCATCATCGAACCGACTCAGACCCGCGACATTCTGGGCCTAGTCCTGGCGCTCGCCGCCGCCGAGCCGCCGAAGACCGGCCGCTCGCACGTCTATCGGATGTAAGTAAAGCGCATGACCATTCGTAAATTGCTGGTCGCCAACCGCGGCGAAATTGCGTGCCGCATCATGGCCACATGCCGAAAGATGGGTATCGGCACAGTTGCGGTCTATTCCGACGCCGACCGTGACGCGTTGCATGTCGCTTCAGCCGACGAAGCTGTCCGCATCGGTCCTGCCGAAGCCTCAGGCAGCTACCTGAACGTCGACGCGATCCTGACGGCGGCGAAACAGACCGGAGCCGACGCTATCCACCCCGGATACGGCTTCCTGTCGGAACGGGTCGCGCTGGCGGAACGTTGTGCCGAACTCGGCATCGTCTGGGTCGGACCACATCCAGACGCGATTACCCGCATGGGCTCGAAGATCGAATCCAAGCGTATCGCCGAAGCGGCGGGGGTGCCCTGCGTGCCCGGCTATCACGGTGCGGCTCAGGACGATGCGAGCCTTGAGCAAGCCGCGCGGGCGATCGGCTTTCCGATCCTGGTAAAGGCCTCCGCCGGCGGGGGTGGGCGCGGTATGCGCGCAGTCGAAAGGGCCGAAGATCTCGCGTCGGCGCTGGCGTTAGCGCGGGCGGAAGCGCAGGCCGGATTCGGCGATCCGTCGCTGCTGATCGAAAAGCTGATCCAGCGTCCGCGCCATATCGAGGTCCAGCTGGCCGGCGACAAGCATGGCAATCTGGTCCATCTGTTCGAGCGCGAATGCTCGATCCAGCGCAATTATCAAAAGCTAATCGAGGAAGCCCCTGCTCCCAACCTGTCGCAGCCGGTCCGCGAAGCGCTGTTCGACGCCGCGACTAAGCTGGGCAAGGCGATCGGCTATGATTCGCTGGGCACGGTCGAATTCATCCTGGATGCTGACGGGGGAGGCCCCTGGTTTTTGGAAATGAACACCCGGCTGCAGGTCGAGCATCCGGTTACCGAGCTTATGACCGGACTCGATCTAGTCGAATGGCAGATCCGGGTCGCAGACGGCGAAAAACTGCCGCTGGGGCAAGATTCAATCCACGCCACCGGGTCGGCGATTGAAGCACGAATCAATGCTGAAGATCCCGCCGCCGGGTATCGCCCGGCCTTGGGAGAAATCAGCCTATTCGAATTCCCGCCCCAGGACGGAGTCAGGGTCGATACGGGGGTCAAGAGCGGCGGAACAGTCACACCCTATTACGATTCGCTGTTGGCCAAGATTATCGCCTTTGGGCCCGACCGGAATGCCGCAGTAGCGCGGCTATCGGGTGCGCTGGGCAACCTTGCGGTTCTGGGCATAAAATCGAGCCAGGCGTTCCTGCGCGATATCGTCGATCATCCGACCTTTCGCGCCGGACAGCTGACCACGCGCTTCATCGGCGAAACATTCCCCGATGGCTGGACGGCGCCCAAGACTGAGCCGGATGATTTCGCCGCCGCTGCTGCAGTTTGGGCGATCGGGCGGGAAGTTTATCGTGCGCCATCCGGCCTGGGTCCCTGGGCAAGCCTTGGAGGCTTTCGCCTTTCCGCCGCAGTCGGACCTGCCGGTTGGGTCGCACTGGAAATAGCAACTGCAACCGAAACGCTGACAGCTGAAATCTCAGGCCTGAACGGCAAGTATTTGCTGCGCCGTGACAGCGAATTGACAAGGATGGAAATCCGCGTGAGTGCCAACCGAGCTGCCATAAAGCTCGGCGACATCATTGGCGATTATTCCTTTGTGTCAGGCAAGGACAAGATCAGTCTCGGCCGTAACGGCAAAGCCACCGACTTTAGTGTCATTCCACGCATCGAAACCGCCGGTGGCAAAGGTCAAGCCGAGATTGCCGGTGCTGGCCGGATTGCTGCGCCGATGCCCGGGCTGATCAGCCAACTGAATGTTGCCGTCGGCCAAAGCGTAGGCATCGGCGACACTGTCATCGTTCTTGAGGCGATGAAGCTGATGTACAGCCTGCCGGCCCAAATTTCCGGGCGGGTATCGGAAGTGTTCTGCGCTGTGGGCGACACGGTTCCGGCCGGATCGCCGCTGGTGGAGATTACTTCGGACGCTTGAGGCAGTCCGCGCGCGCCGCATGACCGAATCAATGACTTGTCGTGGAACAACCGGCCAGACATTATCCGCGCCAAGTCGAGCACTCCAAATCGGGGCGGGGAAGTAATGGCGTTGCAGCGGATATTCGAGCCGGTCACGATCGGCAATGTCACGATTCCCAACCGAATCGTCCGCGCCGCGCATGGCACGCATTTGGCCCGCCATGCCTTCGACGAAGATTCCATCGCCTATCACCTTGCGCGGGCAAAGGGCGGCTGCGGCCTGACGATCATTGAGGCTGCCAGCGTTCATTCGTCCAGCGAAAACACGCTCTTCAATGTGGACGACCGGGTTATCCCCGGCTTCGAAGCCATGATGAAGGCAGTCCGCCCCTATGGCATGAAGATCTTCGAGCAGCTGTTCCACGGCGGCCATCAAACCTTCGGTGAGGGTCGCAGGCCACCGTGGTCCGCCTCGACCGTACCCAGTCCGATCCTGGGCGCGGTCCCAATCCCGATGGGCGAACCTGAAATAGAAGAGATTATCGGCTGCTTCGCCAGCGCGGCGAAACGCTGCCGCGACGGCGGGCTGGATGGTGTCGAAATCCATGCCGCGCATGGCTATCTGATCCATCAATTCCTGTCGCCGATCACCAATCGGCGCGAAGACCGTTGGGGTGGGTCGCTGGAGAACCGAATGCGTTTCCTCCAGGAGATATTGCGCCAAACCCGCAAAGCGGTTGGTCCCGACTATGTAATCGGTGTCAGAATTTCAGCCAGCACGGCTGTCGGCAGCCTGCATGAGCAAGAGATCAAGCAGGTTACCCGGGCGTTGCTTGCCGAAAACCTGATCGATTACTTCAATGCCTCCTACGGCGATTACTATCGGATGGACTCGATGGTCGGCGGCATGCAGCAGCCGTCGGGCTATGAGCTGCCGTCGAGCGGGCAATTGACCGACGATGTTTCAGTCCCCCGGATCGTCAGCGGTCGCATCCGCACCCTGGAAGAGGCTGAACAGGTTCTGCGAGAGGGTACCGCCGATCTCATTTCCATGGTCCGCGCCCAAATTGCCGACCCCGAACTCGTCCGCAAAACCCGAGAAGGCCGAGTCGATGAAGTTCGGCCCTGCATCGCCTGCAACCAGGGTTGCATCGGCGGCCTGATGCGCGATGCGCGGTTGGGCTGTTTGGTAAACCCGGCCGTCGGATTTGAGACGACGCTGGCCGAGGATTTGATCGTCAAGGCCGCAACGCCGAAGAAAATCCTCGTCGTCGGTGGCGGACCATCCGGCATGGAAGCAGCACGCGTAGCAGCTTTGATGGGCCACAAGGTCACACTCGCAGAAGCATCGCCCAAACTGGGCGGACAGATAAACGCGGCCAGACGCGCGCCAAGGCTGCACACGATCGGCGATATCGTCGATTGGCAGGAGCGCGAAATCTATCGCCTGGGCGTCGATGTGCGTCTGGGGACCTATTTGGACTCACAGGCCGTGCTGGCCGAAGACGCCGATATGGTTATCGTCTCCACAGGGTCGCAACCCCGCATGGACGGTGTGCAGTTCGGCGAGCCGGGCATTCCTCTACCGGGTTACGACCTGCCGCATGTGCTGTCGTCGCACGACCTGCTGTTGGGGACGCCGCGGGATTTGGGCAAGAACGCAGTCGTTCTCGACGATACGGGCCATTACGAGGCGATAGCCGCTTGCGAGTACCTTATCTCGAAAGGCGTGGCTGTAACCTATGTCACGCGGATGTCTGCGATGACTCCCTATGTCGACACAACCATGCGCACCGTGCCGGCGCTGGAGCGTCTATATCAGGGCGATTTCGCTATTCTGGTGCGGCACCGTCTCGTCGCGATCGAGCCGGGGCTGACGACCGTCCAGCCCTTTCAATCGCAAAAGCCGACAAAGCTCGCCGCCGATACGGTGATTATGATCACACCGAACGCGCCGATGCGCTCACTCTATGACGAGCTGCGCCAGCATCACAAAAACATCGCGCTGGTCGGCGACGCACTGGCGCCGCGGGATCTTCAGGCCGCGATCGCCGAAGGCCATCGTACAATGCGTTCCTTCGTTTAAGCTTCCACGAGCTCAATATGTCCGATGACCAAATGTCTTGGGTCCCGCCGCAGCGCCCCGAATGGCTCAGCACCTTCAACGATGAAGGACGCCATATGGACATCACTAATCTGGTGCCGCTCGACCCGAACGAACTGATCGAAACCGCCAAGCGGGCAACGGGATTCGATGATTTCGGCGATGAGCGTTGGCGCGAACCGTTCCACATTCTTGTCAAATCGCTGGAGGAAGAGGCCGCGCTCAATTTCTTCGGGCGACTGATGGCGCGCAACGACGTGCTGAATTGCCTGAAGGCTCTGCTGGGCGTCCACGCGGCCTTCAAACAGCATCCGGAAATCGCCGACGAGGTCATCGACCGGCCGCTCATCATCGCCGCCCTGCCCCGCTCCGGCAGCTCGATCCTGTTCGAGCTGCTGTCGCTCGACCCCGACCTGGGCTCGCCGCTGCAATGGGAGATGATGTTCCCCTATCCGCCGCCCGAGGCCGCGACCTATCATAGCGACCCCAGAGCCGATGCATGCCAGCATCTGATCACCCAATGGGGCCGTGTTGCACCAAGCTTTTCAGCCATCCATCAGATGGATGCCCGCCTGCCCAACGAATGCATCTTCGGTCAGGCTGCCAGCTTCACCAGTGAATATTTCCCATCGCAATATCAGCTGCCCACCTACGGGGCCTATCTCGCGCGGGCGGATTGGGAATTCTCCTACGGCTTTTACAAGAAGATGCTGCAGGTCCTGCAGTGGCGGAACCCGCGCAAACACTGGCTGCTGAAGGCGCCGTCGCACATGAATTACGTGCCGACGATATTCAAAGTCTTTCCCGATGCCCGCGTGCTGTTTACCCATCGCGACCCGGTAGTGGCACAGGCCTCGGTCATCAATTTGATGGGCACCTTGTTCTGGATCCGCAGCGACAAGCCGATGGAGGTGAAGGCCTTTGCCGGGATGCTGTCGCCCGAGGCGATGGCCTATGGGCTGAACCGCACGATCGACTGGCTGGAGAATGGGGAGATCCCCGCCGATCAATGTTTCAGCTCGCTCTATGCCGACCTGATCCGCGAGCCGGTCGAGGCGGTGCGCAAAGTCTATCAGAGGGCCGGCATGGCCTTCACCGAGGCAGCGGCACAGCGCATTCGCGACTATCTGGCGGCCAAGCCCAAGGGCAAGTACGGAAAGCACCAATATGACATCGCCGATGCGACCGAGACTGCGCGGTTGCGGCAGTTGTTCGGGCGGTATCAAAGCTTTTTTAACGTTCCCAACGAAATCTAACTCAAGGACATCAGGATGCTTACCGATAAAGTCGTCATCATAACCGGGATCGGACCGGGAATGGGCCGCAAGTTGGCGCTCGAAGCGGCCAAGGTAGGCGCCAAGCTGGTTCTGGCAGCGCGAAGCAAAGACTTCGTCGAAGGCGTTGCCCGCGAAGTTCAGGCGGCCGGCGGCAAAGCCATTGCGGTCACCGCCGATGTATCGAAACAGGAAGATTGCAATCGTATCGTCGCTGCGGCGGTTGCGGAATATGGGAAGTTGGATGGGCTGGTGAACAGCGCCTATGGAAGCGGCCCGTTCGTATCTTTCGAGGACGGTGACCTCAACGATTGGCGCAAGGCGATGGACGTTACGCTGTTCGGGACGCTGCAGATGGTCAAGGCCGCATTGCCGCACATGAAGGATAAAGGCGGCTCTATCGTAAATGTCGGTACGATGGAAACGCGCAAGCCGCTGGTCGCCCACGGATCATATGTCGTACCCAAAGTGGCGCTCGGCGGCGCCACACGGCAACTGGCGATCGAACTCGGCAAATATAAGATCCGGGTGAATAGCGCGATCATGGGCTGGATGTGGGGTGCGCCCGTAGAGAGCTATATGACACACATGGCCAAGGAAAATGGCACCACGCTCGACGCTATGAAGGCAGGGATCAGCGCAAATATCCCTCTTGGCCACATCCCCCCTGACCAGGAATGCGCAAAAGCCATTTTGGTTCTGCTGTCAGATTTCACGAGCCAAGTGACCGGGGCCGCTCTCGACATCAACGGCGGAGAGTACGTGCCTCTTTAGGCGTTCTTGCTGCGACGCGACAATGCTGGTCGCCTCTCTATCGGCGTATCTGAGCTGCGCGCTGATCGGAAAACATCGATCAATTTGGTGCAGACCAGAGTCTTCAGCTAACACCTCGGCGGCTACCCAGAGAAATCAACCCGAATTATTTCTATGGTTGGCACCGATGCCGCTCTAGTCTTGACTTTGACCGAGGCATGTTAAAAACTGAATGCAGATTCATGTATAGTGATATCATCCAGCAATAGACAATGGTATAAATTTCGCTAAATAGGTTCGAACCAATCGGACTATGAGCCTTCCGGCTCCAGAATCAATAATGGAACGGTACGACCCAAGGCTGCAGAGAACGGCCTCAGAAGAAGAGTTTAAAACAGTTTTATAGGGAGAGGGCAAAATGCAGTCTAAATTCATATTGGGTTTTACGGCCACCGCCAGCCTGTTTGCACTGGCGGCGACACAACCGGCAATCGCTCAGCAGTCAGCGCAAGCGACGGCCGCAAATTCAGGCGGCCTCGAGGAAATAGTCGTCACGGCGCGGCGTAAGGAAGAAAAGCTACAAAGCGTGCCCGTCGCGATCACGGCGTTCACGCAGGCCGACGTCGAGAAAGCCCACATCGAGCAGGTACGGGATCTTTCGAAGGTCGTGCCATCTTTCGCGGTGTCCTTTAGTACGTCCGATCCCAACGCGTTCTATTCTGGCCAGGTCCGCCTGCGCGGTCTGGCGGGCACGGAAATCTATTTCGCGGACGTGCCCCTTGCGGACACTGACTACAGCAACACGACAGGCCTGACCCACGGCCTGTCACCGGGATTCTTTTACGATCTACAGGACGTCGAAGTCGACAAGGGAGCCCAGGGCACGTTGTTCGGGCGACCCTCCATCGGCGGTCTCATTTCGTATCAGCCAAAGCGGCCGACGAACGAGTACGAAGGCTATATCCAGACAACCTTCGGCGATTACGGCGACAAGGAAAACGAATTCGCCGCCAATATTCCGATAATTGACGACAAGTTGATGGTCCGGGTCGCTGGCCAGATGCAGCAGCGCGACGGCTATACCAAGGACGTCCAAAACGGCCAGGAACTGGACAATCGCAACTACTACGCCTGGCGCATCGGCGTGACGATGCGCCCGACCGACGATATCGAAAACTACCTCCTCTATGACGGCTATTGGCAGGATTCGAGCGGCGGATCGAACATACTGAAGCGCGTCAATGCGAACTTCGTCCTTGCCTGTAATTCCGGCTTGGCGGTCACCACGACTGGAACGAATTTCAGTGCCGCTCCGCCTAACACCTGCGGGCCCGGTGGGACGAGCGCAAGCACTCGCTACAGTCTCTTCCCGACCCTGACGACGGCTCTTGCCGAACAGGACGCTCTGGGCCCACGCGAAGTTCTCGGTCGTGCCACCAGCAATATCGGCAAAGATTATTTCTACGGATTTACCGATATCGCGACCTGGGACGTAAACGACAATTTTTCGGTCAAGAACATTGCCGCGGCCCGTGTCTACAAGCAGCTGGCTGTCGACGATTTCTCATCGACGGGCCTGCCGATCCTGACAATCGGTTATCCCGGCAATAACCAGGAATGGAACGATAACGAAGTTCAATATACGGATGAGTTTCAAGTTTCCGGTAAAGCCATCAACGATCGGCTGGACTGGCGGGTCGGCGGCTTCCTGCTGTTCGATCATCCCCTGGGCTACAACACGGAAGTCTCCGATGCCGTGGGGGCACCGACCTGGGATCATTTCCATGAAGAACAGAGAAGCCAGGCGATATTCGCCCACGGCATTTATGATCTCTCGGACTATGTCGAGAATCTGAGATTCACCGCGGGCTATCGCTATACCTGGGATTATGATTCCCTCGGCGAACAGTCGACCAAGCCAGTGGACATGGTAACGCGCAATGCGGCCGGTATCGCAACCAACTGCAATATCGCAACACATGACAACAACTGCTTCACCCAGGTCGACTCGAATTTCAGTTCTTTTGGCTGGAATCTGGGCCTCGACTATCAATTGACGCCGCAGACCCTGCTCTATGTCCGCGCAGGCAATGCCTACAGGCCAGGCGGCACGAATCTGGCGGTCCCGGCTCCGTTCAACAAATTCAACCCGGAACATGTCACCGACGTCGAATTGGGTGTGAAGACGGACTGGGAGATATTCGGCATCCGCGGTCGTACCGATGCTGACATCTACCACACTGACTACAAAGCCATCCAGGTCTCACAAGTCGTGACGATCCCCAGCGCGGTGGCTGGAGAGCCCCCGTCAGCGCAGCAAATCCAAACCAACGCTGCCGCGGCGTACTTGGAAGGGGCCGAGATCGACCAGACCTTCAACCTGCCTTACGGCGTCGACGTGCGGGCGCAAGGGTCGTACATCTATACTCATTACGACTCCTATCCTCAGGTCTTTGGTCAGGTCGGATCGCCTCCGTTTGACTATATTCCGCTGTTCCAGTTCTCGGTCACGCCGACCTATCATGTGCCGATCGACCCGTCATGGGGCGAAATGACAGCCTCGATTACGTGGCAATGGTATGGTCATCAGGCAACCAGCCCCCTGGAGAACGAAACTCTCAACACGCAGCCGCACTACGAAGATTTCGACATACGCGCGGACTGGACGAACATCTTCCAGCAGCCGATCGATGTCGGATTTTTCATGACCAACGTCACGAACAATCTGCATATTGTGGGTGAAATTCCACTGTTGACCTCGCTGGGCTTCAGCTCGGTCGCCTACAACCCGCCGCGGATGTTCGGCTTCTCGCTGAAATACCGCTTCGAGCCATCGAAAGAAGAAGCTGCACCTGCGGCAGCCTATGTGCCACCGCCGGCGGTGGCGCCGATGGCCGCACCGAAGAGCTATCTGGTGTTCTTCGACTTCAACAAGTCGGATCTGACGGCTGACGCGACGACTATCGTCGACCAGGCTGCCAAAAACGCCGGCCCGGCGAAGGTCACGCAGCTGACAGTGACGGGTCACACCGATACTGTCGGTTCTGACGCCTACAATATGCGTCTCAGCCGCCGCCGTGCGGAATCGGTTGCGGCAGAGCTCGAAAAGGACGGCATCGCGTCATCCGAGATCGAGATCGTCGCCAAGGGCAAGCGTGACCTGCTGGTCCCGACTGCCGACGGCGTGAAGGAGCCGCAGAACCGGCGGGTACAGATCGTTTATGAAGGCGGCGCGGCCTCGTAAGACCGCTCAAGACCGTCAAACGAAACGGCGCTCCCTCGGGGGCGCCGTTTTGCTTTTACCCTCAACTTCTACGCAGGTGATCCACGCTCCACGAACCGGCACCCGCAGCCGCCAGATACAGGAAGGCAAAGCAATAGAGGATCGCGCCCTCACCCATATTGAGGAGCGGAAAGAATCCCTGCGGCGCGTGCACCATGAAGTAGGCAACGGCCATCTCGCCGGAGAGGATGAAGGCGACGATCGGCGTAAATAGGCCCACGAGCAGCAACAGCCCGCCGACGAGTTCGATGATGCCTGCGACGCCGAACAGCGATGTGAGCGTGACGCCGTCGAACATCGCAACATGCGGAAAGTGAAACAGCTTGGCCGTCGCATGTTCGATTAGCAACAAGGCGAATATGATCCTGAAGACGCTGAGAATCTGAGGCGTCCACCCCTTTAGAAAACTCATAGTTACCTCCCCTTATTATTTGCCTAAATTAGGCGTTTATCGCCGTTTTGGCGCGTTGTGACGCGTATATCTGCTCGGCCCGCGCTTTCAGGGCACGGGCAGTTGCAGTGAATGCAGCGGAGATCCAGCTCTGGCCGAAGCGCGCAATATGCACGCCGGTATCGCCCAGAAAGGCATCTGTCGAATAATAGGAGCATTTCTCGGGTCCGAGCCGTTCGATCACCTGGTCGCGGCGCCCGGCATAAGGCCAAGCCTCTGTCCAGTGCATTTCCCAAGCCAGCAGTTTTTCCGGTTCGAACGCACAAAGAAACTCGGTCATCACCGCCTGCTCGGATGTGTCCCAGGGCATGACAATGGTCATGACAACCGGCGCGCCCATTTCCAGGCTCGAGACGCACTTCACGCAGAAAGGGTTCCATTCGCCGTATCTGGGAAGGTCGATCAGCACATCCCAGACGACGGATGCAGGCGCATCGATTTCAACCGTCACCGAGCGCGCCACGTGATCCGGATTATAGCCCGTTTTCGGATCGAATTCGGCCATAGTTGTCCCCCCACTCGCCTAACCGTTGCCGGCATCATACCGGCATACGGATGGAATCCAACGATTTCGCATCGTAAAGATAGCCCCATGCTTTCTCGCATCATTTAACATCTTCCCCCGGCTGAAG
>PLTD01000086.1 GCA_003165335.1 Rhodospirillales bacterium
CCTGTTGCGTGAATGGCGGCCAGAGATCAATGGGCGCTACAAGGACGGTGTGCTCTGGTCCCCATCCTACTGCGTCGCGTCATGCGCCGGGACGCCCCTGTCGACACTCGCAGAATACGGCAAATCCCAGCGGGAACCACCATCCNNGTTTCTCGCGAGGAACCTGATGAATTCCGTGTAGAATCGGCGGATCGCCGCCTTGTCCGTCAAATGGCCCAGCGCCCCATGGTCATAGCTGGCCCGGTCGGAAAAACAGGCGACCGTATCGTCCCAGCGGGCATCGTGCATCGCCTGCATATATTCCGCGGTCAGCTTTTTCACTGCTTCGATATTGCCCAGCCGCCTGACTTCGGCCTTCAGCGCCGCAAACTCGGATTCCATGCTCATCCCCGCTCTCCCGCTTTATGCAGACATGCGCAATACTGCACAGGGTCGGCAATCGCATAACAGTGGGAAGACATGAACGCGACCGAACGGAATAAGGAAACGGCGCGGCGGTTTCTGGAGGGCATGGCCGGGGATTTTGCCCGAGTTATCGCCGAGACCTGTGCCGAGGATTGCCGCTTCATCACAATGGGCACGACACCGATTTCCGGCCAGCGCGGCAAGGCCGAGGCGATGGCGGCGGCGCGTCAAGTCGACGGGATATTCCCGGGCGGCATGCGCATCCTTATTCACAATATGACCGCCGAGGACGACCGCGTGGCGACCGAGGCAGAATCCTTCGCCACCCATGTCTCGGGCAAGCCCTATCACAATGAATATCACTTCTTCATGCGCTTCCGTGACGGGAAGCTGACCGAATTCAAAGGCTATCTGGACACCGAAACCGCCGCAGAATTCTTCAGCGGATAGAAGCCAGGACACGGACCGAGGGAACGGCCTATGCGATTTTCACTCATGGCGCCCGTCTGGCGGGATCTGACCGATCCGCAGCCCTTTCGCCAGACCTTCGAGCTCGTGCGGATCGCGGAAGAAGAAGGCTATGACACCGTAACCCAGGGCCATCATCATTTCATGATGGGCAATTTGAGCGACCCGCTGACCTATCTGGCGGCGTTGGCCGGCATCACCGCCACAATCCGCTTTTCCACCACGGTCTTTCTGCTGCCCTTCCACAATCCGTTGCGCGTCGCAGAGCAGGTCGCGATGATCGATCAACTGTCGGGCGGCCGCGCCGGAATCGGTGTCGGTACCGGCTGGAACCGATTGGAATATCAGGCCTATGGCGTCCCCTTCGAAGAGCGCGGGCCACGGATGGAGGAGGCGCTGCGCGTCATGCGCCTGCTGTGGACCGAGGAGAAGGTCGCCTTCGAGGGCCGCTTCAACAATTTCCCCGAACTGACGCTTTATCCCCGCCCGATCCAGAAGCCCAACCCGCCGATCTGGGTTGCCGGCGGGGCCAAGGTCGCCATCGACCGCGCCGCGCGGCTCGGCGACGCCTGGCTCTGCGGCCCGGTCGAATCCTTCAACCGCATCATGGCGATGAAATCATTCTATGACGAAAAATGCCTGGCGCTCGCCCGCACGCCCGATTGGGTGCTGCGCCGCTATGTCTGGATTGCGCCTGAGGCGGTCACGATCGAGCGGGATATTCTGCCGGCCTATATCGAAGGCTTGCTCGGCCATTGGCGGGAATCGACCACCGACCCCGAGAATATCGAGATCATCCGCCGCATCGACGCCGGCGGCCCCATCCCGACCAAACAAATCGCCGACGACCGGCTGCTATGGGGCGACCCGGAAAGCATCGTCCGCCAGATCGAGGATTTGCGCCGGAAAACCGGCCTGGATCATCTGATCGTCGCCTTCGGCACCGGCCTGCCCGCCCATTCCGACCTCAACGGCCGCTCGATCGCCGGCTTCGAGGAAGTTGTCAAAATGCTCCGCCTCTTCGCCCGCGAAGTCATGCCGGCTTTCAAATAGCTTCACTGGCGCTCACCCCGTCGACTTGCTGAGATCCGCGCCGCAGTTCGGGCAGCGTCTGCCGGGAACGCCGTGGATGCCCGGGGAATCGCCCATCGCGCTCAGCCTAATCCGGCATTTCGGCCAGCGAACGAACACCATATAGCCGGCAAGCGACAGCAGAACGACCACGCCCGCAGTCTGCTCGTTTCCCGGCGGCAAAGCCGCGATTCCCAGCCCGAGCAACAACATGCCCGCAAACGACAGATAATATCGACAAAGCGGCGCCATCCCCCTCGTCGTCCTCAGCCTCTGGCGAATTTGCGATGACCGGCGATGACGATCGCCAGCAAGGCGGCTTCGGCAACGATCGGCCCGATTGCGGAGCTGTGCCATCCGTCCAGTCCGATCGTGACGAACCGCGCAGCCAGGGCATAGGCGATGAACACAAGCGGGACACTCAAAAGCCGCCTGCTGTTCTGGATCGCCGCGGCCAGCGTAAATAGCGCCGTACCCGCGAAAAATCCGCCGACATCGGACCGCAGAGACGACAGCCCGCTCGCCCCTTGCCCCACCAGCCCGAGATTACCGGCCGCCTTGGCCGGGTCGATCAGAAATTGCACGACCAGCAACAGCCCCAATACGCCGATCAGCCCGATCGCCACTCGCAGAAGTAATTGCATGGAAAAGCCTCCCTTTATGTTTGTTGAACTATGTTTGATGCGCTAACCGCCGCTGACCATCATGTCGGTGCCGGTGACGAAACCGCCCAAGGGGCTGGCCAGATACATCACGGCATGGGCCACCTCTTCGGGCCGCCCAGCCCGGCCGACATGGTTTGGCGCCAGCTCCGAAATCGCGCGCCGCTCGATTTCCGGCCAGTCCGCGCCCCAGCCGAACTGTTCCGACAGTTTGCGAAACTAGCCCTCGACGCCCGCAGTCATGATAACCCCCGGGCTGATCGAATTTACAGTAATGCCCGTGCCGCCCAGCGTCTTGGACAGCCCGACGGTCATATTGTTGAGCGCCGCCTTGGCCGCCGCATAATCGGGAATGACCAGGTTCGGCCGATGGGCGACCAGGCTGCTGATCTGGATGATCCGGCCCCAGCCCGCTGCCTTCATGCCCGGCACGAAGCGGCGGATGAGACGCACCGCGCAGACGACATTGCCGTTATAGGCCGCAAGCCATTCCGCCGGGGTCGCCTCCAGCCAGGTGGCCTGGCCGCCGCCTGAGGATTCGCCGCCCGCGTTATTGACCAAAATATCGATACCGCCCAGCGCCGCCTCGGCCGCGTCGGCGACCGCATTGGCCTGATCGTCGTGCATCAGATCGCCGATTGCGACATGAGCCTCGCCACCCGCCGCCCTGATATCCGCGACGACGCGCCCGGCCCGCTCGACATTGCGGCCATGCACGACCAGCCGTGCCCCCTCCTGCGCCAGTCGCGTGGCGATAGCCTCACCCAGGCCAGAACTGCTCCCGGTGCCCAGCGCCCGCTTTCCCGCAACGCCTGCGTCATGGCTCCCCCCATCCGCGATGATTTTTGGCGAGAATATATGAAATTTAGCAGGGTAGAAGCGCCTAGATTGAACCCACCCGCTTGCAAATTACTGGGAGAGTAAACCGGTCTGCGCAATACTGCCGTCAATAATCGCTCGACACGGGAGGAAGACATGGACGAGACCCGGATCAACAAGGAAGCGGCGCGGAAATTCGTCGAGGGCATGGGGCAGGATTTCGCCGGCGCCATCGACCTTGCGATGGCAGACGATTGCCGGATCGTGACAATGGGCACGACCGCAATCTCGGGCGAACGCACCAAGGCCCAGGCGCTTCAGGCCGCAGCCATGGTGGGCCAACTGTTCCCCGGCGGCTTGCCGACCGTCATCAATTCGATGATCGCTGAGGGCGACCGTGTCGCGGTCGCGGCCGAGAGCTTCGCCACTCATGTCTCGGGCAGGCCCTACAACAACAAATATCTCTTCCTAATGCGCTACCGCGACGGCAAGCTGATCGAGATGATCGAATATCTCGACACCGAACTGGCCGCGAAATTCTTCGGTGGATAAGCGCATTCCCGCACCGGAAGCGGAACCTTGATCTCCGTCAAAGACCTTAGAAGCCTATAACCGGCATTCTCGCCCGGCAGACGGACCTGAAAGGCGCGATCGAATGGCAGGCGGCAATTTCGGCGTGCCCAGTGTGGTCAGGCGGCATCGCCGCACTGCCCTCGCCAAGGTGCTGCGCCACCCGGGCGGCTTTGCGCTAGCCGTCGTGAAGCAATTCATGGCGAATCAGGGGTTTCTGCTGGCCGGCGCTGTCGCCTATTACGCCCTGCTGTCGCTGGTCCCGCTGTTAATCCTCATGCTGATGCTGCTTTCGCAGTTTTTCGCCCAGGACCGTCTGCTACAGATGCTGACCGAATATCTGGAGTTCGTTGTGCCGGGACAGTCCGGGGCGCTGACCGACGAGGTTCGGCTGTTCCTCGGTCACCAGGGCGTGGTCGGCCCATTTCTGCTGCTCACGATGATTTTCTTCAGCTCGCTTGCCTTCACCGTGCTGGAGAAAGCCATGGCGGTGATCTTCTTTCACCGCTTCACGATGCAGCGGCGGCATTTCCTGGTCTCGGCGATCATGCCCTATCTGTTCATTCTGCTGCTGGCGACCGGGCTGGTGCTGGTGACGGTCGTGTCGGGCCTGCTGGAGTTCGTCGGCGCCCGCAACATCGTGTTCCTGGGACATGTCCGCTCGCTCGACCATATATCGACCCTGTTCCTCTATCTGGTCGGCGTGGCGGGAGAAGCCGTTCTGCTCTCGGCGATCTACCTGGTAATGCCCGCGGGGCGGCTATCGGTCAGGCACGCGCTGATCGGGGGCACCGCCGCGACGGTCCTGTGGGAGATTACCCGCCACATCCTCGGCTGGTATTACGCCACAGTCTCCCAGATCCAGGTCGTCTACGGCTCGCTCACCACTTCGGTCGGCATATTGCTCAGCGTCGAATTCGGCGCGCTCGTCCTGCTCCTCGGCGCCCAGGTGATCGCCGAATACGAGCGCCTGGGACGTGAGGGTTAGAGCCGGTCTAAGCCCCCGAAAGCGCCTCCCCCCTCGAGAGAGGCGCCCGGCAAAATAGCCGTCTCTTCTCCGCGTCCCGGCCAACCTGTCGCATTACTTTACATTCTCAGCGCCGCTTACCCGCCCCTTCGAATAAATTTCTGAAATCGCGCCGAAATTCGGTTTGGCATGGAACATGCTTGGGTGGGTCCGTCCGCATCGGATCGCACTCATCGCAGAGGGAACTGAACCATGCCCCCGGTTTTCGACAGTCACGCCAATGCGCGGATGACCCGGCTCCAGCCCGCGCGTGAAGCCCCGGCACGGCAAGATCCAGACCGCATTCCGCAAATTCTCCAATTCGCCATCATGGTCCTGTTCTGGGCCGGTATCGCCGCCGCCGGTTCGGCGATGCTCGTGCTGGCCTATTATGTCGTGAAGTTCATCGTGATCGACGTGGCGCCCCACCCGCCTGTCCTAATCGGCTGCCTGCTGTTGGGTGAGCTTCTGCGCTGGAGGGCGGAGCGGACTTCTGGGTAAACGTGAGGAAAACGGGTGAGAGTGAAATAAACCCGCTACGGATTTCCCTACTGTCACTCCACCCCCTATTCGCTCTCTACCAAGCATTCCAATGCGTAATGCTGTCCGCGCTCGGCCTTTGCGCCGGTTTGAAGTCGGTGCCCAGCGTATAGGCGACCGGCAGGAGGCCGCATTGGGTGACATCGGCCGGAATGCCCAGCAGTTCGGCCGCTTCCTTTTCCTTCATCATCAGCAGCGTGGTCAGAACCGTGCCCAGGCCCCGGGCGCGCAGCGCGAGTTGAAAGCTCCAAACCGCGGGATAGATCGAGGCGAAAAACGCCCCCTCGAAGCCGGGGTACGGCCGCCCCACCAGGCAGGGGATCACATGGACCGGCACCTCGTGCAGATGCTCGGCCAGATATTCGGCTGAGCCATAGACCCGCGCCGTCTGAACCTCGCCGTTGGCGGCCGCGGCGGCCCGCGCATCGGCCAGCATGCTGCCCGCCGCCTCACGGTAAAGATCGGCCAATTGCTTGCGCTTTTTCACGTCGTCGACGATGACCCAGCGCCAGGTCTGCCCGTTCGATGCGGTCGGCGCCTGTTGCGACAGGGCCACGCATTCCATGATCGCCTCGCGCGGCACCGGCCGCTTGAAATCCAGGCGCTTGCGCACGGCGCGGGTGGTCGACAGCAGCTCGTCTGCGGCGGCAAGGTTGATCGTCATGAAGAATCCCCAGGTGAAAATGTTTCGCCGACTATCGGGCGCGCAAAGCCCGCAGGCAACAGGTAAAATCCGATTGGCGCCTTTTGGAGGGTGCGCCCCGGCCAAGCCGCTGGACGGTCTTTCGTCCGCATGTCAGATTTTGGGCAACCAAAGGAGGAGCGAATGGCCGTTGACCCGGCGCGCGCCCGAGAGTTGGCGCTGGCCCTGCCCCTGGCGAGCGAGGCGCCGCATTTCGACCGGCTCGCGTTCCGCACACCGCGCAAGATCTTCGCGACGCTGAAACCCAGCGACCGCGATATCAACCTGCTGTTCGATCCCGACATGCGCGATTTTTATTGCGAACAGGCACCCCGCGCCTTCGCCCCCGTTCCGGGCGGCTGGGGCCGCAAAGGCGCAACCCGCTGCGATCTTCAGACCGTAGACGAATTGACCCTGATGTCGGCGCTGCGCGCGGCCCACCAACTCGCCGCGCCTGCGCCAAAGCGGCGTTAGCCGAACCCAGGGAAGTGAACCGGACCATGTCGCGCCCCACAGTCATAGGCCTCATATCCGATACGCACGGCCTGTTGCGGCCCCAGGCCCTGGCGGCGCTTGCCGGGTGCGACCTCATCCTTCATGCCGGGGATATCGGCGGCCCGGATATATTGCGCGAACTCTCCCGGCTGGCGCCGTTGACGACTGTCCGCGGCAATGTCGATGAGGGCGAGTGGGCGGACGCGCTGCCGCAAAGGGAGATTGTGGAGCGCGGCGGGGTCAAGATCTATCTCGTGCACGACATAGCCGATCTCGATGTCGATCCTGTGGCGGCCGGCATCCAGGTGGTCGTGTCGGGTCATTCGCATCTCCCGCGCAGCTTCGAGAAGGACGGCGTGCTGTTTGCGAACCCCGGCGGCGCTGGCCCCCGCCGCTTCAACCTGCCGGTCACGGTCGGCCGCCTGACCGTCGCGGATGGCCGCGCCGGTTACGAGTTAATCAGGCTGGACTGCCCGAAAGACTGATCATTCCGCGACGCGGCTGGGGTCTTTCAGTTCAATCAGCTCATACAGCGGCAGGGGCCGATCGTTGAATTCGATATAGCAAAAACGCTTGGCAGGTCCCGCGGGGTCGAAAAACTCCCCCTGGGCGGCGATCCTGCCGCCGATGGAAAGCGCATGCGCTCGTTTGGCGGTGATGTCACTGAGATACAGCGCCAGATGGTTGATGCCGTCGCCGTGCGCCGCGATGAAATCGGCGGTCGGGTGCGGGCCTTCCAGAACCTGGATGAATTCATGGTCGATGCCGTTGATGTTGGTCAGCGCCACATCCAGCCGACACTCCGCCGGCTCACCCCGATAAAGATAATTGCAGCCTGCGTTCAGATCGGCCTGGAAACGCCAGAATTCGTGGGCCTTCCCGTTCATCGCCTCGAACTGCGCAAGCGCCGCCTCCAGATCGCGCACGGCATAGCCGATCTGCCGAACCGATCCCGTAAAGCTCTGCATGGCAATTTTCTCCTGTTATCGGCTGACCCGATCAACCTTTGAAATGCTCCGTCATTGCGAGAAGCGTAGCGACGAAGCAATCCAGACTATCTGAGCCTGAGACTCTGGATTGCTTCGCTCCGCTCGCAATGACGGCATTGGCAAACACTTTACCGATTTACGACCTCACGCGTCGACCAGCACCGCGTCGCCGTCGATTTTGACCGGGTAAATCGTCGCCTGCTTGGTCTTGAATTTGAGAAACAGCAGATGCGCCACCTCGACCACCTTCCCGCTGGTCAGGTCGAAGGTCGCCTTATGCAGCGGGCATGTCACCGTCTTGCCGTGAAGCTTGCCGCGGCAGAGGTTCGCGCCCAGATGCGGGCATCGCTGCTGCATAGCGTGAAACACCCCATCGACATTGGCGAGCAGCAGCTTCGTGCCGCCCGCGACCACCGCCTTCATCGCCCCCGGCTGAAGTTCCGCCGTCTTCGCGACCTGATGAAATGCCATGCTTATCCCCCGTTTGCGGCCCTGCGAGCCATTATGCGGCCCATTGCGTTTGTACGCGCAGGTTAGCCGGTAGTGCGGACCAATTCTACTCAGACTAACGATTCACAGCTAAGTCCGAATTCCGGTTGCACCCGCCCGATGCGCCCTGCATTTTACCCGCCAAAAGGGAGGCAAAAATGCGTTTGGCGATCGCGATAATTGCGGCTTTGTTTGCGGCGCCCGCCTGCGCTGTCGCGGCGGATACGGTTCAACCGGCAGTCCCCGTAGATCGGCAGCCACCTGCCTATCCCGACGGCGCCGGCGACGCAGAAGGCACAGTGAAACTGTCCTTCAAGATCGGCATCGACGGGCATATTCACGATGCCGCCGTGATCGACAGCCATCCCAAGGGCCTGTTCGACAGTGCGGCGCTCGACGCCCTATCGCACTGGATTTACCGCCCGCGCATGGTCAACGGCCGCCCGGTCGAACAACCGGACAACGCCATCCTGCTGCGCTTCAAGCCCGACGCGCCGGCGCCCGAACGGGCCATGCTCTATGCGCCCGCCCCGTATTATCCCGAAGCAGCCTATCTGGCGAAGGCCGAGGGCAAAGTCGCGGTAGAATTCGACGTGACGGCGGACGGCGATACCACGAATGTCAGGGCGGTGGAGGCAACGACGCGCGGCCTCTTCGAAGATGCGGCGGTCTCCGTGGTCAAGGAGGCCAAATTCGAGCCGTTGGCCGATCCTGACGCGCCGCCGACCCATCTGCGTCGAAGGGTCGACTTCACGATGGACACAGCGAGGCTGAGAGGGCGCCCGGACAGAATCAAGCCCCCGACGTATCCGAGCGAGGCAGAGAGCAAGGGCCTCCAAGGCAATTGCTCTCTGAATTTTGTGATCCAGAAGGACGGAACGGTCGCTGATCCGCATATCGAAATATGTTACCCGAAAGGCTACTTCGAGAAAGTCTCTCTCGATGCCATCAAGCACTGGACGTTCAAACCGGTCCAAGGACCGAACGGCCCTGAGGAATCGGCGGCTTTTTATCGATTCAACTATAGGCTTACCGGTGTGCCGGCATCGGCGGGACATTATTTAAAACCCCATCAATGGATCAGGCTGAAATACACGCTGACCACAACTGGCACGACGAAAGACGTTCAGGTTATCGCCACGTCGGAACCGGACCTGCCGACCAGCGAGGCGATCGACCAACTCAAGGTCACGCAGTTCACGACAACAACCAAAGACGGACAGCCGATCGAAGTACCGGACCGGATTATCAGGATCGTCGGGCAGGAATAGTCCGGGTTCGGCGGCGGCCTAGAGGCCGCGCGGCGCGGCGTCGGGTTTTGAGCATGTGGTGTCGAGGACGGCGTCGCTTTTCAGGCGATCGACGATGGTCCTCGCCACCGTCTCCTCTCTCCCGCGGCCCTCGTGCATAACGATATCTGCCCTCCAGGCGATTTTCTTCGTCGACATGACAATCACGTCAGCCGAATAGCTTTGCTCATCATCGACATCCTGCCTGTCGAGCGCGAGAAGGGCGTCGGGGGAAAATGTCCGAACGGCTTCCGCGCTGTCGGCGATGGCGGAAAGCTGCTCTTTGAAGAGAAACCTGGCGTCGATCCCGCATTTGCCGAGTGCGTCCCTGAATGCAGTCTCAAAAGCCGATTCTCGCATACCGTGAGGCGCGACGTCTGCTTTGTATTGCGTGACGGTCGCAACGACCATCAGCCGCCTTATCTCGACATGAACATCCTTAGCCGGGTAGGACGCAATCTTCTCCGGAGACAAGGCGCAGCCCGAAAGGCTAACAGCCAGCAAGATCAGGCTCAACTGCCGCCGTACAATGTGATTGCGCATATACCCACCGGGGGAAGAGGTCCTGCTGCTCCGCGTTTTCCGCGGATTAAGGCGCAAACTGTAGCCTTGGTCGCATCTCGCGAAAACCCGAAATTTGGGTAGTCAGCCTCGGCCCCGGAAATCGCATTTCGGTCCTACGGGCCCCCAATTTCTTCGGAATATCGCCATAGGCGGCCGCTCCGCCGACGGGCCAATAGAAAAACGCGAATTCACCACTTCAACTTGGCAATATTAATCCACTTTATAAAATTGTTTATAAATACCGAAAAGTAGAACTTCATTACCCCACTACAACTGTAAACAATATTTACAAATTAATAAGGCCGCGGGCTCGCAAAACTACTAACCTGTTGATAAAGCTGATATGGCGTTATTATTGCATATGATTCCACGCTAGGTCGCATCACGACATGTTGTCCTGACTTGATACCCAATAATTTATGCCTCGGAGAACTGTATTGAAAGCGACACTCGGCCTTGAAGGCTCCGCTCAGCGCCGGAAATGGGTCCTCCGTCTGGTTCGGGGGCTAACCGCCTCTGCCCTTGCCGTCTTTTGCGTCGCGGCCGCGCCGTCTGCCAGGGCCGACCTGATCGAGAAATACAATCTTGATATGACCGCGAACGTCAGCGGTTATAACAACGGCGCGCACGGACCTTTCATTACGGTCACCGGGCAGTTTCTGTACGACAGCACGCTGGGCTACATAACCTCGGTCGACCTGAACGTGACCGGCTCACTTCTCTACGGCTACAACCTGCCGGCCGCGGGTATTTCCCTCACCACCGCAAGAACGGGCAATGAAGACGCCAGTGTTCTCAGTGCGCAAAGCGCCGACGGCAGTTATTCGCTGCGCTTTGAATTCGCGAGCCCGCTCACTTTAGCCGGGCAACTCGACGCGATCGTCAATACGCCCGGCACCGATACCGGCGATGCCCAGTTCTTTGACGCAAATGCGATCGGGGATACTTACTATCATATTGGCTATTACGGCGTGACCGGCGGCGCCGTTCCTGAACCCTCCACCATCCTGCTGTTTGGCGGCTCCCTCATCGGCCTTGCCTTCATCCGCCGCCGCATGGCCGGAAAGCCCCTCGCCGCCGCTCTTTAACTTGACCTTGACCGGCCTGCGGGGAGAGCAGCAACTTTTCTGTCGCCGCAACCCCCGATCGGCCTCAAGCGGCCCTTCGGCGGCGCAGCCTGTGGAGCGCGAGAGCGGTCGTTGCCGCGCAGAAAGAAAGAATTCCGCCGCCGGCAACCGGCGACGGCGCCGGCTCGAAATCCAGCCCGGTGACGAACACATCGCCGGTTCCGCTACTCTGCACATAGAGATAGCTGTAATTATCGCCGTAAGCGGGCGTTGATGTGCCGGTGAGCGTATATTGCGTCAGCCCCGAGCTGGTCAGAGTTTCGCTGATTGTGGTGTTGACGCATCCGCCGCAAGACACTGTGCTGACTGGGGCTAACGAAGCATTTAACGATGTATAAACATCAGGATTTACCGCCGCCGCCAGGAACGTAAAGACATAGTTGACGCTGTTGGGGTTGAAACCGGCAATCGGATAGATTTCGAAATAGCTGTTGGCCCCGCCGGCAAGATCGACACCGGTTACACCGTCGAAGGTCGCGGCCGTCGCATTGGCGGTATAATATGTGTTCCCTAGGGAATCCGTGTATCCATTGGCCGGCACGCCGTTGGTGAAATAGGGATCGACGACAAGATTCTGCGCCCGGGCCGTTGGGCCGGCCAAGGCACCCAGCACCAGCGCAAGCGCCAGACCCGCGCCGCCCGGTCGCAACCGCCGCATGAAACCCCGGACAAAATGCGCTGTCTCAGTCACCGGAACCTCACCAATTAAGCCGAACAGAGGGTACGCTAAAGAGATTCACCTCGGCAACAGGCGAAATGGCGCTGACATTAAAATTGGGTAATCGGTAAGAATAGGCCGGACGCTTCGCGATCACCGTCTGCTTCGAAACCGGCTTAGGGAGGAAAACGGCATGAACGATCCGGCTCTGGCGCATGCGAATGCCGACCTGTTGCGGGCGCTGCCCGACGAAGGCCCGGTTGTGATGGTCAATCTCGTGCGGCTGCGCGCCCGGTCACGCGACGGAAACGGCAGCGGCTGGGACGCCTATCAGCGCTACAGCCGCGCGGTGATCGGCCTGCTGAAGGCCCGCGACGCGGCGATCCTCTGGGCAGGCGACGTCGACGGCGTGGCACTTGGCCTGCCCGACGCCAACCGCTGGGACTATGTGGTGCTGGTCCGCTATCCCAGCCGGGCCGTCTTCATCGAAATGATGGGCAGCGAAGACTATGCCCGCGCCAACATAGACCGCGAAAACGCCCTGGAAGACCACGTCATCCTGGCCTCGACCGAACGCTATGGGCGGTTCGGGGGGTGAGGGAAATTGCGCTATTCAGTAAACTCTTACCGTAATTCCCAGCCTCGGCCCTAGCCGCAATTTGCGCACGTGAAAATCGTTTACGGCACAACATTCTGCGGATCGTCCGCCGATATTATCTTGTGAAGGAAGGCATTCCTTTGGTCTTTGTTTAGCGTCGGGTACACATTCCGCTGGGCATCATCGCCACTTGCGCCTGGTGCGGCGTGCAGCCAGAAACGAACATGGTCAGAAACATCAGGCACAACCCGTGCCCCAATTTTGCGCTGCGCATTACTTTACCGTGAAGAGGTCCCGAGAATCCGCTGTCCCGCGGCTTGTTAAGGACACTGTAGACTTGGCAGAGTCTCTGCGCACCCCAAAAATTGGGTAATTCGTTATAATCTCCGGTCCGGGATGCTACGGCGGCCCGCCAAGGAAATAACGACCACATGAAACGGGGTCAGACTCCTATTCCACCTTCACTGAAACGTCTCATACTCGCCATTATCGGCCTTGCCCGCCGGAACGCTTGAGTCCGATGCAGTTTCGAGCTCCGGTGCCCTTGGAGCAAGTCGCTCGGATATCTCTTTCAACACGCGGTCGATCGCATCCAGGATTTGGCGTGAAGCCATATCGGATATGTTGCTCGCCACTCCTTCGCCCCTTGTGTCTTTGAAATAGAGCA
>PLTD01000177.1 GCA_003165335.1 Rhodospirillales bacterium
TGCGCGAGCCGGATATCGTGCCGGGTCTGGGCGACGGCGGTGCGCATTACGGCACGATCTGCGATTCCAGCTATTCGACCTATCTGCTCTCCCACTGGGCGCGCGATCGAAAGCGCGGACCGACACTGCCGGTGCAGCATGTCGTGCGCAAACTGGCTTACGGCACGGCGGATCTGATGGGTCTGAACGATCGCGGGCTGGTCAAGGCCGGATACAAGGCCGACCTCAATGTCATCGACTTCGACCGGCTTCGGCTGCACCCGCCCGAAATCAAGCACGACCTGCCGGCTGGCGGGCGTCGCCTGGTGCAGCGCGCGGACGGCTATACGGCGACGATCGTGAGCGGCGTTCCGGTCTATCGCGAGGGGGAGGCCACGGGCGCATTGCCGGGCCGGCTGATACGTGGGCCACAACCTGCGCCCCACGCCTGACACCTATTCGGCCAACCTCATACCGGTCGCTACATTAACTTCCTGGGGCCTCTCGATCAGGATCCGTATGCAGCGCTTGATACCCTGGGCCAACATCCGCCGTTCTGGGTCGATGATCCCAACGACGTCGACGGTTATTGAATTGCGACGCGGTTCGACGACGTGCGGGATATTTCTTCAGGATGCAGCCCCGATGCGATCGCCGGAAGCCGTCACGTTGAAATGCGTAACAACGAAACATCTGCTCAGTAAACCGCGATGCCACGATTTAAAATAGCGCAGCAATTTGTTGAGCGGGCGGAAGCGACGCAAAGCAAATCCGACCTCTTACGCTTGCTGGAAGACGCCTCCTTTGAGATGGGTTTTCGTTACTTCGCCCTGATCCATCACGTCGATCTCCGACGTGAGGCTTCTCATACCATTCGCCTTGAAAACTACCCGCGAGATTGGGCTGAGTATTTCGTTGACAATCAGCTATACGCTGACGATCCCATTCATCGCGCATGCCTCGTTTCGGCGGTCGGCTTCTCTTGGAGGGAGGTGCCACGAAAGATATCGATGACGAGTAGGCAGTGGACCATACTCGAGAACGCAGCAAGCCACGGATTGCGCAACGGCTATACGGTGCCGATCAACATACCGGGCGAGAGCAGCGGTTCCTGTTCGTTTGCCACCGAAGGTCAGGCTGAGCTTCCCCCGGATGGTGCGCTCCTAGCGGAGCTGATCGGGGCTTTTGCGTTCGAAGCGGCACGGCGTCTCGCTCCAACATTTGCAGTTCCCTCCCAAGGTCCGCCGCGCCTGACATCACGTCAGCACGACTGCTTGCTGTTGGCTATTCAAGGCAAAACCGATTGGGAAATCAGTCGGATCTTGGGCTTGAGCGAAGAAACGGTCACGGAGCACCTCGACCTGGCGCGCCAGCGGTACGGCGTCGCCAAGCGTCTGCCATTAGCTGTCCGCGCAATTTACGACGGCCAAATCAGCTTTATCGAAGCGCTCGCTTCAAAACCCCTTCTTAAGGGGGGATAGGCTCTACAACAGACCTCTGGTTGTCTCTCTGGTGGAAACTTTCAGGAGAGACGCAATGATCGAGATCATTACTAGCAAGAACAAGCAGAAGTTCGAAAAACAACTTTTGTCTATGTTTGAAGAGAGGAAGCTTGTATTCGTCGATCTCCTCAAATGGGATCTTATGATTACTGATAGTCGTTTTGAAATCGATCAATTCGACGACGACCATGCGGTCTATCTTCTGGCTGCTGATAACGCCGGACGTCACTTGGGGTCGATGCGCCTGCTGCGGACCGATCGCCCGCACATCCTCGGAAGCTGTTTTGCGTACCTGTCAGATGGGCACGTTCCTGCCGGTGCTGACACGCTGGAAGTGACCCGCCTTTGCCTGTCGCCGCGCCTTCGCGCCGACGGACGGCGGCGTGTGCGGAATCGGCTCATCTCCGCAATGACCGACTACGTGCTGGCGCAAGGCATCACCACGCTGACCGGTGTTGCTCGCGCTACCTGGCTGTCGCAGATCCTGACGATGGGGTGGCGATGTGAGACGCTGTGAAGCGCGCGGCGGGCAGAGTCGGGCTCGTCCATGAAGTCGTCGAAATCGGCGACGAGTGCAGCGTAGAAATCCTCGGCTGTCTTAATATCAAACATGGCGCCCAACTTCGTCGCGCGCGAGGCGGCCTTCGAGGCGGCAAAGGTCGTAGCTGACATCGTCATGTTCTACGGCGACATATTCGCGAAAGGCCGGCAGTATTCCGGGCGCGACCGGATTTTTCGCGCCTGGGTTATGGACGACTTCCATCGGTTTGACGTTTCCAATGACGTATGAGCCGTCGAGGTCGACGGCGAGGATCGCGCTGATGTGCTGAAAGCGCGAATCGAAGAATGTGTCCGCCGGCACGGCTTCGCCTTTCGGCTTCGGAAGCCGATCCCGATGTGTATGGCCGCCGCCAGTCTGCTCGAGTGTTTCACGGTTGATCTTGACCGCATAGGGACCGACCGCAAGTGTGGCTTCAACGGCATATGGCCATTGGCTGACGCCTGTCACGGATGCGAAAGCCGGCCCCCGCAACAGCCTGCCATTGATCGCAATTACATAACTATCGGCTTCGCCGACGATCCCATCTGAGAGATAGCCTCGGATTTTCTTCTTGGGGTTTCCAAGGAGTTTTTCAGATTTCTCCTTGATTGCCGCGGTCCATCTCAAAAGGATCGCCTCATGGGGCACTTTCCCAGCTTCACCCATTTTGGGTTGAAGCCATTGCGTTGGGATCCCGGTCGGCTCCGGGCACATAACCTCGACCCAAGTGCGACGACCGTCCTGCTCGATCAGAAAATCAGGCCCGTTGCAAGACGGAGTGAGCGGAAGGCCAACCGCGCGCAATTCGTGGCCGACGATAGCCTCGGACACGCCTTGCCAATGCGTGTTGAGGCTCTCTGAACAGACGCGACCTTCGAAGGTCGCATCTGCGAGACCAAGCGCAATGTGCCGGGCGCACGCTTCCTCGATAAAATTTCGAAGAACGACCGTTCGTTCGAAATTGCCCGGATAGAGTTGCAGGAGACGGTCAGAGATCATGTGGGAGGAATCTTTGCGACGATGGCGTCGAGCAATCTTTCGGACGGTATGCCGCAATGGCGTTGCCGTTTGCAGAAGTCTAACTCAGAGCTGGACGTCTGTCTGCTTTGGGTCACATCCGGCCGGATCCGACCGAAGGCTGAATGTCCGGTTTCCTTTCATGGCCACCGAAATCGGACTGACCGAAATCTACCTAAGAGAGACCTTCCCATCATCGCCGATGATCGGCTGCTCTTGGGACATTCCCAACGTCTGGCGATGCAGTCGCAGGGGACGCCGCGTTGAAATTATTGGGGCCACCGGGCGGGTCGTGGCGCGATCGGAAGCCTATAAGGTTGGGCGTTGCCCGGAGGGCCGCGTGCTACTCGCCGTTTCCGGCTCCCCGAGCCCCTTCAGGGTCTCGGCTGAAGGTGACGCCCGCTAACGCGGTTACGGCGCAGACTCGGTCCAGTTGGGGCAAGTTCCTTGGCGAGAGGCAGAGGAGGGTCGGGAACTTCGGTAGAGTAGGGATGAAGCGCCTTGCCCCGTTGCCGGGGCAGGTTTCTTCATCCCTCGCTCCGAACCGGACGTGCGAGTTTCCCCGCATCCGGCTCTCCATGCGTGGCTCGCGCCACGGGTGTCCCTCACAATGATGCGAGGGCGAGGGTCGCTTCCCAGAACTTGTCGGCTCCCTTGCGGAAGATTTCGTCTGGGTCGTTCCATCCGTTCGGTATGCGTAGTCCCCGGTCCGGATAACGCAGCCGTTTAGCGTCGGCGAAGCGGGCGAGTTTCCTGCCCGACGATCGCCATCCACCTTGCTGCTGCGCGCCCTGCTCGGCATATTGTCGGCACAGCTTTCGCCGTGATGCTCTGCTGTGCTTCTTGCTGAGCCAGGTTTTCATGCGCCAGTACAGCCACCTGTCGTGCTTGGCGAACTCCTTCCATGAACGCGTCGCGTACCGGTAGTAGTTGCGCCAGCCTGTGATGACTGGATTGAGGTCGTCGATAAGATCGGCAAGGGACCATCCTGTCGGCGTCGCCCTCACCTTGGCCTTGATCTTATCGCGGAGGAGCTGAGACTTGCCCTTCGGGATGAAGAGCATGCCCACATGTCGTCCGGTAGACGGCATCTTCTCCTGCGCGATCCGATAGCCCAGGAAGTCGAAGCCTTCCCGGACATCGGTGATCTTGGTCTTTTCCATCGACAACTCCATACGCAGCTCCTCTTTGAGGAACTGCGCCAGCGCCAGGCGCTCTTGCTCGGCATCCTGCTGTGTTCCCTGCACCATGACGACAAAGTCGTCGGCATAGCGCACCACGTAGAAGCCCGGCCGACCACGTTTGTAGTCGGCGTCCAGACGCTGTTGCGCCCGGTATCGAGCCTTGTCGCGTGGAGTAGGAACCCAGCGCCGGTATCTCTCGTCGATGGCCGTCAGGTAGACGTTGGCCAATAACGGCGAGATGATGCCCCCTTGCGGGGTGCCGGTCACCGGATGCCGACGATTGCCCTCGATCATGATGTCGGCTTTCAGGAAGGCGAGCACGAGCCACAGGACCTTGCGGTCCCGAATGCGGCGGCGCACCCGTTCCATCAGCACATGATGATCGATGGCGTCGAAGCAGCCCTTGATATCCCCTTCGATCACATACCGCGTCCGCGAGGGACCGGCGGATGTTGGGTTCAATCTGTGACGTACTCTTGACAGTGCGTCATGGGTGCTTCGTCCGGGCCTGAAGCCGTACGAGATCGGATAAAAATCCGCCTCGAAGATCGGCTCCAGAACCAGCTTGAGCGCCATTTGGACCAGTCGGTCTGTGAGCGTGGGTATGCCCAATGGGCGGAACTGCCCCGCCTTGCCCGGCTTGGGGATGAGCCGCTGCCGAACAGGCTCGGGCTGGTAAGTTCCTCGGCACAGGTCCTGTCGGATATCCTCCAGGAAGCCCGCGACGCCATCGGACCGCTCTTCAACCTTCTTCCGCGTCACGCGATCCGAGCCCGGCGTGTTGCTGCCCCTGTTACGGGCCAGCCTCTGCCAAGCGCGGAGGAGTGTTCCGCGGTCGCATACAATATTGAACAGATCTGCGAACCTCTTCTCGGGGTCCGCAGCACTCCACCGATACAGCTTGCGCTGCATGTCGAGAATGAACTCGGTATTCACCGCGTCGGACAACGTCCATCTCCTGCTTGCAAAATGTATCCACTGCCCGCCTTCGCCATGTGGACGGCTTTCCCGTCCTCGGACTACTACGCAGGCTCCGCCCCCGCTTCGCGCGTTCGCCGGTCGCTTCGGCCATCCGCTCCCCGCAGGGGCGGCAACGCGGGCGGGTTCCCAAGTTCCACCGTCACTCCTCGTCCGCTGTAGGAGCCGACTCTACCCCGTGTGGATTCCGGCTTCCGGGCCTTACAGGCTTTCCCGGATGCTGACCCTGGGTCTCCCCGAGGTCCCTGACCCACGCCCATCAATCGTGCGTCGGCTCTCCACAAGTCTTGCGACTACCCCACCCACTTCCGAGTCGGTGAGGAGCTACCTGACGGGGCTTCGGCCATCGGTTCGGTTTCCCTCTCCATGGCGGACTCGCTCGCCGGGCCGGTTCGGGATCGGAAGTTCCCTTACGCCCGGCTTTAGCGGGTTCTGCTGATTTATGGCCTCCCGGAAGCACCCGGTCAGCCTCACCCGCTTGCTTCGCACCCCACGCTGTACCGTGTGGTGGGAGGGGTCCTTCACCCCTCGGAGCGGTCGGTAGTTGAGCGTCTAACTTCGATATCCTCCTTTCAGTTCAGAGAGTTAGAGGGCTGCGCTTGGCGCACTGACGGGATTGTAGGCGAGAGAGAGTCTCTCGGCGCCCGTCGCGGAGAAACCGTGATGGCTACTGCTGTTCAGAAAATCACCCTGTCCCCTTCGCGGGACATTCCCTTCAATCTCTTGGTTCTCACGCAGGGCAGTAAGCTCATCGGCAGCTACGACAGTGTCGTCGCTTTCGGCCAGTCACGGGCGCTGCTCGTCTGGCAGCGCATCGTCATGCCGGACGGCTCGTCGATCCAGATCGACAATCTGCCGGCGACGGACACCGCCGGCTATACAGGGCTCTCCGACGAGGTCGACTATCACACCTGGACGCTGCTGAAGGGCATCGCGATGTCGACGCTGCTGGGTGTCGGCACCCAGGCCACGTTCGGCAGTGGTTCAAGCAACCTGGTCGAGGCGATTCGCCAATCGACCCAGGAAAGCACCAACCAGGCCGGGCAGCGCATCGTTGAGAAGGACATTGAGATCCAGCCCACCCTTACCGTTCGGCCCGGATTCCCACTGAGGGTTATCGTCCATAAAGATCTCGTTCTGCGGCCTTACCAGGGATGAAGGAGAGCGCGCTATGCCTGAATTGAAGCTTGCCAAGTTGCCTGACCGCACTCCGGCCAAGATCACGATTACGGTCTCAGCGGAGTTGAGTCAGGCTCTCCGCCAGTACGCCGAGGTCTATCGCGCGACATACGGTGAGATGGAGACCGTCGCCGACCTCATTCCATTCATGCTCGGCGCCTTTCTCGAGGGCGACCGCGGGTTCGCCAAGGCGCGTAAGGACGGCGTGCTGGATACGGTTGCTTCAGTCCCGGATCGGTCGCCGCGGCCGCAGCGCCGTGATTCCGCAGCCCTATCTTCCAGCACGAGCACGGAGGGCTGAGCCATGTCTGTGATTGGCGACTTTACGCCTGCCAAGGGCGGCGGCTGGACCGGGAGAATCCGGACCCTGGTCATGGACGCCAAGGTGCGGCTGGTTCCGAACGACAATCGGGACAACTAGAGCGCACCAGCGTTTCGCGTCCTGATCGGTTACTCGCTCATCGGCGATGCCTGGCAAGCACGTTCCGGTGACGAAAGCCCGAGGGAGTATTGGCGCGTCACGCTCGACGATCCGAGTCTGGCCGAACCTTTCAGCGCCGCGCTCTTCCCGTCCGAGGATGGGGCCAGCGCGCAACTCGTCTGGAACCGGCGACGGCCGCCGACAGCTGGCAATCGCGGGGAACCATCGGAATGATCGAGGACAAGGATCAATCGGTCGGCGACGGCATCCCGGCGGTGGCGAATGACAATGGCGAGCGTACCACCGGCAAAGAAGACCCGCGCATTCTCCGGATCGCGGCGGCGATCGGGCGTAAGCTTGCGCGGGATGACATCAAACAACTCCGAGCTGCCAACGACAATAACCTCGGCGGTCGGATCGATCCGCCGAAGCCGACGCGCTGACGAGGCATCATACGCGAGCACTTTCGCATTGACGGCGCGGGGTTCTTAATATATCATGACAGGTGATGGTATGAATAATCCGGAGTCAGAGTATGGCCTCGAATTTCTCCTCGCCTTCAATGGGCGTACCCACCATTTTGAAGGCGGCTACTGGATCAAGTTCGAGATCAAGCGGATCGCCGCAGCCAGGGCGCGACCGCATGGACTGTCATACTCCTTCACGTTGCACGCGCCGGATGGTTCAAGGCTGGTCGGGTTTGATAACGCTCACGGCGTTCCGGCTTTGGGTTCGCGGTATAAGCGACCGCCGAAAGAGAACGACCATTGGCATCGCACGGAGAACGATCCGGGTCGCCCGTACGCATTCAAGGATGCCGACACACTGCTTCAGGATTTCTTTCGGGAAGTTCGTAGAATCCTGAGCGATCACGGTATTTCGGAGACGGTCATCGAGGTTCGGGAAGAGAGAAAGTAGCGACATGAAGCAACCCAAGATTCAAAGTCTGGCCTCCCTTGAACAAGAGATGAGGGCCGTGGCTCGGGGCGAGCAGCCGGCTCCGCTCGACGCCGCCCTGCCGAGCTTCAATTCGGTCGAAGCCGTGGCCCGGCTGTTGACGTCGGAGAATCGGCAGCTGCTCGCGATGATCCGTGACCGCAAGCCCCAGTCGCTTGCCGAACTGGCGGAGATGAGTGGCCGGGGGCAGCCGAGCCTGACCCGCACTTTGGCGAAGCTCGAAGCGGCTGGGTTCGTCACGACCAAGATGATTGGGCGCCGCAAGGCACTGACCGCGGCTATCACGAAGATCATCGTCGAGATCGATCCTTATTCGGATCATGACCTGTTTCGGGTTGCATAGCCGGGGCTGATGAGAGTGCTGATCCAGGAGAAAAAAGGCATGACCAAGGTTGCGCTGTACGCCCGCTATTCAGATGACAAGCAGAGTTCCGCCTCGATCGAGGATCAGTTCCGGATTTGCCGCGAGCACGCGGTGCGGGAGCGGTGGGAGGTTATTGGTACCTATAAGGACGCCGCGATCTCTGGCGCCAGCGTGATCTTGCGTCAGGGCGTGCAAACTCTTCTGCAGGATGCCCAGCAGGGCAAGTTCGAGGTGGTCTTGGCCGAGGCGCTCGATCGTGTCAGCCGCGACCAGGCGGACGTGGCGACCCTATTCAAGCACTTGCGCTTCGCGGGCGTGCGGATCGTCACCCTCTCCGAGGGCGAAATCTCCGAGCTTCATGTCGGTCTTAAGGGCACCATGAATGCCCTGTTCCTGAAGGACCTTGCCGCCAAGACCCATCGCGGCCTGCGCGGACGGGTGGAAAAAGGTAAGGCCGGCGGCGGCCTTTGCTACGGCTACCGCGTGGTCAAAAAACTTGACGCTTCAGGCGAGCCCATCCGGGGCGAGCGTGAAATCGTCCCGGAGGAGGCGAATATCGTCCGCCGGATATTCCGTGAATTCGCCGCCGGCAGGAGCCCAATCGCAATCGCGACCGATCTCAATCGCGACGGTATTGGCGGTCCGTTCGGACGGCCATGGGGAGATACGACAATCCGTGGGCATGTTTCCCGGGGCAACGGCCTTGTGAACAACGAACTCTATATCGGCATTCTGGTTTGGAACCGGCAGCGCTTCATCAAGGATCCGAATACAGGCAAACGCGTCTCGCGCGCCAACCCGGAATCCGAATGGATCAGGACCGAGGTTCCAGAACAGCGGATCGTCGACGATGCGCTGTGGCAGGCCGTGAAAAACCGGCAGGCTGTACTGACTAAGCTTTTCGAACGGACAACCATGGCAGTCCGCGAAGCACGCGCCAAGCGGATGTACCATGCTCATCGGCCTGCGTACCTCTTGTCGGGTCTGCTCACCTGCGGTGTTTGCGATGGCCGGTATGGCATCGTGGCCGCCGAGCGATATGGCTGCCGCAATCATTTCCGGCGTGGAACTTGCGACAACGGCCGCACCATCGCGCGGGATCAGATCGAGCGCCGCATTCTATCAGGCCTGCGGGAGAAGTTGGTTTCGCCCGACTCCGTCGCGAACGCCGCGCGGGCCTATTTCGAACTCTGGAACCGGGAGAACCATGAAAGGCGCGCCCAAGGCGCTGTGGATCGGCAGATGCTCGGCAAGATCGAGCGGTCGATCCAGGGTCTATTGAAGGCCATCGAAGATGGGATGTACCAGCCGGCGATGAAGGCGCGGATGGATGAGTTGGAAGTGCAGAAGGCCGAGATCGAGGCCCGACTCCGCGAAGTCCCAGCTGACTTGCCCGACCTCAATCCGAATACCGCTGAACGTTACCGGAAGCAGATTATCCATCTGACCGGGCTGCTCGAAGATTCCGAGTTCTCCCACGAAGCCGCTGCGGATATTCGCTCTCTGATCGGCGAGATCATACTTACGCCTGGCGATAAGAGAGGTGAGGTTCACGCGGTCCTGAATGGCGAGTTCATGCAGATCCTGGATTTTGCGGCCGGGCGACGGTTGATCCCTTTTAGTTCTAAAGTTATACCGTCCGTGCTTGCAGGCCCCCGCAACCACCGAAACCGACACTCCCGATGCGCAAGCACCGGGAGTTTTTTGCATTTGGGCCGTCCATTCGAGAATAGTGCCAAGTTCGCCGTGCAAAGTGGCGGCGATCTCGCCCCTTTTTTCGCCCGGCGTGAGAGTGATGCGCTCGATCAATCCACGAATTGCCTCTGCCGCTTCATCGCGCTCCTGCGGGTGCTGGAGCGCTTCGGCTAGACGCTCCATCTTGCGGCGGTAGATGCCGCCGACGTTCGGGTGAATGTCCGGGATATCCGTCGGCGTTTGAGCGAGGCGAGCTTTCAGTTCATCTTCCCGCGTCTCAAGCTCGCGCAGACGGGACACCATGACGCGGCTGCCGCCGCCGTCCTCGATCAAGGTGAGGATTTCCTTCATGGATCGTCCGAGTTTGTCCAACTCGCGTCGATCCGCATCGCCGCTGGAGCGCCATTCACGATTTAGGCGGTTGGTCTCCTCCGCAAAGGCGCGCATGGCTTCGGCCGCAATCTCCGGCGCCATGAGACGGTCGCGGAGACCGTCCAGCATCCGAGCTTCCAGCACTTCGCGGGCAATCGTTCGGCTGTTCGCGCAGCTTCCGTTCATGACATGGCTGGAACATGCGTAGCGGTCCTGGCCGCGCAAGGCATAGGGACCGCCGCAGCATCCGCAGACCAGCAAGCCGGAGAGGATAGAGCGGGGCCGATGGGTGGCGTTCATGCGGTTGGCTTGCGCAGCGCGGGTTGCGGTGATGACATTGGCATATTTAATCGCCAGTTCGCCTTGGCGGGTCTTCGCCGCCTGCCAGAGCGCATCATCGACAATACGAAGCTCAGGAATTTCGGTCGTGATCCACTTCTCGGGGGGATTGATGCGCGAGACGCGCTTGCCGGTCGTCGGGTCCTTGATATAGCGGAGCCGATTCCAGACGAGTTTGCCGACATAGAGTTCGTTATTGATGAGACCAGTGCCGCGCGCTGCATGGCCTCGCACGGTGGAGTCAGTCCAAAGACCGCTATCCGGGCCGGGAATGCCTTCGTCATTGAGACGGCGCGCAATGGCGCGCGGGCTGATGCCGGTGCCGAATTCCCGGAATACGCGGCGAATGATTTCAGGCTCTGCGGAATTGATCGTGCGGTCGCCTCGGATCGGCTCTCCGTCAGCGTTGAAATGTTTCACGACGTTATAGCCGTAGCAAAGTCCGCCGCCCGACTTACCCTTCTCGACCCGCCCCCGCAGGCCGCGATGGGTCTTGGCGGCAAGGTCCTTGAGGAAGACGGCATTCATCGTGCCTTTAAAGCCGACATGAAGCTCAGTGATCTCGCCTTCCGACAGGGTAACGATCGGAACGCCCGCAAAGCGCAGATGCTTATACAAGGTTGCCGTATCCGCTTGATCGCGGGAAACGCGGTCCAAAGCCTCGGCGAGCACCACATCGAACTTGCCGCGCTGGGCATCTTGTAAGAGCGCCTGTACGCCCGGTCGCAGAATCACGCTCGCGCCGGAAATCGCTGGGTCATCATAGGTGGCGATAACGTCCCATTTCTCTCGCGCGGCATGCTCGCGGCAGATTCGGAACTGATCTTCGATCGATGCTGCATTCTGCTTGTCGTCGGAATAGCGGGCGTAGAGGGCAACCCTGGTCATGGTGTCGTCTCCATAGTCAGTCGTCACATTGCTCGGGGCGGTTGTCATTCGCGGCGCTCAGCCGTTCGAACTCCTCCCGCGCCATCTGCCGGCCGATCAAGCGTGCGATCCGCAATACCGCTACGTCGATCCTGGGCGATGCCCCGCCATGGCCGTTGTCGTTCGCTGGCTGCGGTAACACATCGTCGGTCGGACATCCCTCGTCTTCGATCATACTCCGCCCCCGCCACAGCGAATCCCCTAGCAAATCTGACGTGGGCTTCGAGCAATCTGGGTTCAATGGAGATACACTAGAGATATCAATTGGATAGATGACGTTATGGCGCGTTAGAGAGGGCTCGGGACGGTGTCCGGCACCTTTGAGGATACGAGAGACGAAATCGAAAATATTTGCCTCCTGTCAACGTTCGAGCCTGTAGCCCGAAAGTCGCCACTCTGGCAGCAAGTACAATGGCTGTTCAGACCTGTACGGCGTCGGCTGCACGGCGTAGGCGCTTCACGTCCGCCAGAGTCGAGCGCAACTGCGGCAGCGGGAAATCGGGATCGTCCGAGCCGGCGGAGCAGAGTTGAACCATCAGCGCGATCTTGATCTCGATGCCCATCAAACTCGTGGCGCGTGCACGGAAGATCGCCTCGCTCGTCTGAGCCTCCCGGCGCCATGCCTCGTCCTCCTTTTGCTTGGCCTCGTCGAAGCCGAGCCTTGCGGCTTCCGCATCCCACTGTGTCCGGTGAGCAGCCAATTCGGCATGCAGAGCGGCGCGTTTGCGCTCGTCGACATTGCCATTGGCGGCTAGAGCCTTATCGATCTCGGCATGGGACTGAGCGCAGATGCAGTTTGATCGATCAGAAGAGGGGATAACAACACGCGGGAAGCCAATCGCTCGGACGAACTGAGTCTCAATTTGTTGCCACCAGGAGCACAACGCCTTCGCTCTCTCATGTAGGAGCTGCCATTCTTCCCATAAGCCTTCCATGGAACTGGCGCTCGTGCCAGCGGTTGATGGCAGCCCAGGCAGCATTGATGCCGCCGCCCCAGAAGCAAGAAGGCGTCGGCGAGTGATAGAAGGGCGGCTCGTAATCTTCGAAGGGAACGTCATACCACCGCCTTCCGAAAGCGCGACATTGATGCTCGGACGACAAGGCAGTCCAGCACCAGGTTCTAGCTTTGGCGAAATGTCCAATCTGAGTTAAAATGACCAATGTTTCTCAAAAAGTCAATCAGAAAGTCAAAGATTTGACATTTAGTCCGATTACGTCGGAGCAATGCCGTGGCGCTCGTGCGATGCTGGGCTGGAGCCAAGACGAATTGGCGAAGGCGGCTAAGGTATCTCGAGCAACGGTCGTTGACTTCGAGCGTGGGGCGAGGGTTCCCCATCCCAATAATCTCGCGGCACTTCACGCGGCATTTGAAGCCGGCGGGATCGAGTTTGTAGCTGCAAATGGAAGCGGCGCAGGCGTTCGGCTGAAAAAGTCCGCTAGCTGACTGCTCAATTAAGAGGGCATTACCTCGCCTATGTCACTCCCCACGGCATAGGATGTTCTCGCTCGGCTTCGGACTCGGACCGATGGTCTTATTCCGACCCGACTCAGCCGTTCCAGGGCCGGTTGTTGCTTCCCGGAAGCGGACAGACCGCTTTTTCCGCAATCGGTTGCACGATCTTGAGCGTATCTTGAGAAGCGGAGTCGACCCTGCTGGTAGGCGAAACGCGTCCGCCACGAGGCAAAACCGCAGGAAATCATCTCACTGGTGGCGGCATGCCTGCAAAGACGGCTCCCAGCGCCGCGATTGGAGCAAAAAGCCGCTTCCACCACCCCGCCTCAGTGGATATTCTGTACCGGTCGGCCCTGGATGCGCAGCCCATCCGGGAAATGTGTAACAAAACAAGAGTAATCCTAATTCTTCGCCTTCGATCCATCGCAGACTAATCCCAAGGGAGTGACACCAATGCTGCCCATGCGCTTGCTGCGTGCATCAATCCGTGTCGCATTGGCTGCCTTCGCCTTGGCTGGACTCGCGCCGTCGGCCGGTGCCCAGACTTTCACAGAGTTCGCTATTCCCACGGCGGCCAGTTCGCCTCTTGATATCGTTGCCGGGCCGGACGGCAATCTCTGGTTCACCGAGAGCGCCGGCAACAAGATCGGGCGGATCACGACCGCGGGCGTTATCACGGAGTTCACCACGGCGAGCGGCCTAAGCACCCCGGAAGGCATCGTGGCCGGGCCAGACGGCAATCTTTGGTTCACCGAAAGAGCCGGCCGTATCGGGAAGATCACGACCAGTGGGGTCATCACCGAGTTCACGCTCCCAAGCCCCGTGAATACGTTCCCCTCGCTCATCACGGTTGGGCCGGATGGCAATCTCTGGTTCACTGAGATGGGCGGGTTTAATATCGGGCGGATCACGACGGCGGGCGTGATCACGGAATTTCCCCTGCCCAACGGCGAGTTCGGTCAACCGGAGTCGATCGTCCAAGGCTCTGACGGTAATCTCTGGTTTACCGAATCGAACACCAACAAGATCGGAAAGATCACGACCGCGGGCGTCATCACGGAATATCCCAACCCCGACGCCGCCGCTGCCCTTCGTGTCATCACGCCCGGCCCGGACGGTTATCTCTTTTTCACCGAGGCGCAAACCGATCAGCTCGCGGCCATCACCACCGCCGGCGTGTTCAAAGGCGAGGCTACCCCGCCGACGCCCGCCCCCGGTCTGGGCTATATCGGGCTGGGACCGGATGGCGCGGTCTGGTTTTCCGAGCAGAAGGCGAACCAGCTTGGCCGTCTCAGCTTGGCCGGCGGCGGAGGCAGCTTCTCAGAATTCGCGATCCCCACACCGGCGAGCACGCCGCAGGGCGTCACGGCCGGTCCGGACGGCAATCTCTGGTTCACAGAGCAGACCGGCAACAAGATCGGCCGTTTCGTGGTGCCGGCGTCGGCTGAGACCAGCCCGTTGGTCGCCTCGGTTCTGCCGGCAAGCCGGTCGGTGGCGTCCGGCAATACCGCGACCGCCTTCGCGACGATCATCAATAGCGGCGCCAGCGCATTGAACAATTGCCAGATCGTTCCGCTGAGCAGCATCCCGGCAAGCTTCAGCTATCAAACGACGAATCCGTCGACAAATGCCCTAACCGGCTCGCCCAACACACCTGTCACTATCGCGGGCGGCAACGGATCCCAAAGCTTCGTCATCGCCTTAACGTCCAACGCACCCTTCACGCCGATCAATGTCGCGTTGAGCTTCATCTGCAATGCGGTTGATGCGGCGATCCCCCTCGTCGGCGTCAACACGCTGCTTCTGTCCGGAAGCGCGACGGCTGTGCCCGATGTCATCGCTCTGTCCGCCACACCCAGCGGCGATGGGCATTCTCGACATCACGGGAACTTCCGGATCGGCGGCGTTTGCAGTGGCCACCGCCAATGTCGGGGCCAGCGGGTCGCTTACTGCCTCCGCCAATACCGGTTCCGCGTCGCCGTCGGTCAACCTGACGATATGCGAGACCAACCCATCGACCGGCATGTGTCTTTCGCCGCCGGCGGCGACCTCTGGGCTAGTAACTATCAACGCCGGAGCGACGCCCACCTTCTCGATCTTCGCCACCGCGACGGGGGCCATCGCCTTCTTGCCGGCGACAAACCGCATCTTCGTACAATTCGCGGATACGAACGGCGTCGTCCGCGGCTCGACCAGCGTCGCGGTCAGGACGCAATAGGGCTTAGAACCAGCCCCCAACAAGGTTGACGGCGCGCGCCTTCTGGACCCTGCTATACAAGCCCTTTATCGATCCTGAGCGGTTGGTTTTCATCGATGAAACTGGTGCGAACACGAAGATGACGCGGCTCTACGGTCGCGCACCGCGTGGTCGGCGCTTGTTAGCGGCCGCACCCTTCGGTCACTGGAAGACGATGACGTTCGTTGCCGGACTGCGGCACACTGGCTTGACCGCGCCGATGGTTCTCGACGGTCCTATGACCGGTTGTGCCTTCTTGGCCTATGTCGACCAGGTGCTGGCCCCGACGCTCACGCCGGGCGACATCGTCGTGATGGACAACCTGCCGGCTCACAAAACACAGGACGTCCGTGCCGCCATCGCCGCAACCGGCGCTCAGCTCTTTCTACTGCCACCCTATTCGCCCGATTTGAACCCGATCGAGATGGCATTCAGCAAGCTCAAAACCTTGCTCAGAAAAGATCCAGAGCGAACTATTGACGGCCTGTGGCGACGAATTGGAACGCTCCTCGACAACTTCAAACCAGACGAATGTGCCAATTACATCCGTCACGCCGGATATGCGCAATCAATTTGAAAATGCTCTAGGGTACAAAACAACGATAAATACAACAGAGCCGTCGATCATTTGCGGATCGCACCGACGGAGGGCGCCGAGGCCGATCAACAGGTGACCGTCAATCGTATTGTACTGCCTGGACATGAAAATGTGACTGCGATTCACTGGAATTGCATCTCTCATGCCCACCCTTACACGATAGTGGGGATGAGTACCGAGGGCAGTGAGATCGTTAAGGGTGAGACCACGCCCGCTACAACCGAAGTCCAGACTGAAGATCAGCCCCTTGCAGAACTGGCGACGTCGCACCCGTGAGGGCCAGGGTGCGCAAGTCTAGCTTGGCTCATAAATCGAGTTTGAGAAAGTGTGGCGCTCTCGAAAGAGTCTCCTGTTCGCTGTGGGCTCGGCTAAGTGTCCTCCGGCTATGATGCCCGACTCCCACATTCTACTTTTGCCCATGGCTTCCGCTTGCTTTGGCTAGGAGCCAAGCATCGGAGAAGGGTTGCTCCTCTGATGGCTTCACAAAAACGCTCAAAATGAGCGTATTTTAATGGCTTCCTCATCATCCTCTCATCTTGACCGCGTATTAGAAGAGCGCTGCAGCACCCAAGTCGGAGAGTCTGAATGCGTATTCTGATTGTTGAAGACGAACAGAAGCTGGCGGAGATCATTTTGCGCAGCCTTCAAGGGGAAGGCTTCGCCGGAGATATTGCGGGGACGATCGCGGACGGACTTCATCTAGCGACTTCGGGCCATTACGATCTGATCATTCTTGATCTCTTGCTGCCGGATGGATTGGGTACGAGCCTCCTGCAGCACCTGCGTGAGCTACGCAACCAGGTTCCCGTGCTGATCCTTACCGCACGCGGCGACATTGATGCGAAGGCCAAAAGCTTCGCTGCTGGCGCGGACGACTACCTGTCAAAGCCATTTGCTCTCCCTGAACTATTGATGCGCGTTAGGGCGCTCCTGCGGCGTAGTCCTGCAATGCGTGACAATCTCATAAAGGTGGCAGATTTGGAGGTTGATCGCGACAATCACCAAGTTCGACGAGCGGGGCGCCGAATCGAAGTCAGCCCTAAAGAGTATTCATTGCTCGAGTACTTGATCCTCAACCAGGGCCGAGTTCTCTCACGATCTATGATCATCGATCGCGTTTGGGATCAATCGTTCGATGGAGTTACGAATATTGTTGATGTTTACGTTCGGCAATTGCGCCTGAAGATCGACGAAAATTTCGAACCAAAGCTCATCCGTACGGTTAGGGGTCTAGGTTATTCGATTGATATTGAATATTTTTCATGAACAGCCGGTCGATTACGTTCCGTTTGCTGTCTTGGTATTGCGGGTTAATTTTCTTCCTCGGACTGGCATCCGGCGCTTACACCTACACAAATTTTGATAGATTTATCCAGGAGAGTACACGGACCACTCTCGCAAGCCGCACGACTGCGGTATGGGAATTCAGTCACGATCTATTGGACAATGCGCCAGCACTCGCAACGTTGATGGAACAACGGTTTGCTCCCGAGGCGCAAAACCGGTTTATCAGCATTGCCGTGAATGGTCACCTCGTCTATCGATCGGGGCAGCCAGTTGAGCATGGTTTTGATCAGTCGAATCTGCCGAACATATTGGTCATTCCATCGTCGCAAGTTGCGCATTTCGGCGATCTATTTGTTTATGGTCGACTATATACTTTAGCGGATGGGCGAACGGTGTCTATCCAAACGGGAAATTCTGCGGATACCGTTATGGTCGCCGAAGACAAGCTCGCGACGTCTCTTTTGGTCGCGATCCCTCTTCTCTTGGTAATCGCTGCGGCCGGCGGATACTGGTTGGTGAATCGGGCTCTGGCGCCCGTGAAAGCGATGATTGGTGCGGCGGAGGAGCTTACATTCAATAGTCCGCATAACCGGCTGCCTTCGGTCGGTACCGGCGATGACATCGACGCTCTGAGCCGAACGTTGAATCGGATGCTTGAACGGTTGGACCATGCATATCGGCATGCAAACCAATTTTCCGCTGACGCCGCCCACGAACTCAGAACACCCCTCAGCATCATGCGCGGCGAATTGGAGCTGTTGGCGTCTGCCCGAGGACTACCGTCAGACGTTCAGGATGCGCTTGGCAATATTCTTGATGAAACCTCGCGTTTAGCTCAGATCGTTAGCAATTTGACGGCGATTTCCCATCTCGACGGCATCGCTGGGAAACGCACTCACCGTGCCGTAGATCTCGGTGAACTGGCGTCGCAGACGATCGATCAGATGCGGCTATTAGCCGAAGAGAAGCAGATATCGCTTGTTTGCGAGCATTCTCCTGGAGTTTTTGCGGCCGGCGATCGAGGCCGCCTGAAACAGGTACTGGTCAACCTGCTGGACAATGCCATCAAGTACACGCCGTTAGGGGGAGCTATAAGCGTCGTGGTGCGTTTAGGGAACGGAAGCGCGGTCTTGGCTGTCGCCGACACCGGGATCGGGATCGTCTCAGAAAGTGTGCCACTGATTTTCGATCGCTTTTATCGGGTGGCGACCAACCGCGGCGAAGTGGGGGCGGGTCTCGGATTGGCGATCGTTAAGTCCATTTGCAATGCGCATGGTGGTACGGTGACGGTCGACAGCTCGCCGGGCGCAGGGAGCACATTCATTGTCACCTTACCTCAGGCATCAACGATGCTCATCGATCAGGATGCCAAATTGAGTGAGGCCAGCCCATGATTTGGATTGTACAGGTCGCGCTGAGGCGGCCCTATACCTTTATCGTCCTCGCTCTTCTGATCATGATTTTTGGTGTCCTATCGGCCATTCGCACGCCGACAGATATTTTTCCGAATATCAATATTCCAGTCATCAGTGTGGTCTGGACTTATACGGGTCTGCCGCCGGACGACATGTCCGGACGGGTCATCTATTACTACGAGCGGACGCTGAGTGCGCAGGTTAACGACATCGAGCATATCGAATCTCAGTCGTTGCCTGGCTATGGTGTCGTCAAAGTTTTCTTCCAGAAGAACGTGAATATCAATTCGGCGTTGGCGCAGGTGACGGCGGCGTCTCAAACGGTTCTGAAACTACTGCCTCCGGGCATAACGCCGCCTTATGTCCTCAGCTACAACGCATCCAGTGTGCCGATTTTGCAACTGGCACTGTCCAGCAAGACGATACCGGAGCAGCAGCTTTTCGATCTTGGGCAGAATTTCATCCGGCCGCAATTGGCGACGGTGGCAGGTGCCGCCATTCCGTCGCCCTATGGCGGCAAGGTGCGGCAGGTCCAAGTCGATCTTGATCAACATGCGCTCCAGGCAGCCAGTTTGTCCGCCGAAGATGTAGTCAGCGCGATCTCTGCGCAGAACTTGGTATTGCCTGCGGGGACCCAGAAGATCGGTAAGTTCGAATACAACGTCGAACTGAACTCTAGCCCAAAATTCATCGCACAACTGAACGACTTGCCGATCAAGAAGGTGAACGGCACGATTGTTTATGTCCGCGACGTTGCCTTTGTGCACGACGGAAACCCGCCTCAGACCAATGTAGTGCGGGTAAACGGCGCCCATGCCGTGCTGATGACGATCCTCAAGTCGGGGTCTGCCTCGACACTCGACATCATCGACGGCGTCAAAAACTTGCTACCAAAAATTTCCCAGACATTGCCGGAAGGCCTTGATCTGCATGCCGTCGGCGATCAGTCGATCTTCGTCAAAGCGGCGGTCTCCGGGGTCATCCGTGAGGGCGCGATCGCTGCGGCGCTGACCGGGCTGATGATCCTGCTGTTTCTCGGCAGCTGGCGATCGACCCTGATCATAACGATCTCAATCCCGCTGGCGGTCCTGTTTTCGGTCGCGGCTCTTTCAGTCATTGGACAAACGATCAATGTCATGACGCTGGGCGGTCTGGCTTTGGCGGTAGGCATTCTGGTCGACGATGCGACGGTAACGATCGAAAACATCAATTATCACCTCGAACTAGGGAAAGAGATTGAACCCGCGATCATGGACGGCGCACGCCAGATCGTCGTGCCCGCGTTCGTTTCGCTGCTGTGCATCTGCATAGTGTTCGTCCCGATGTTCCAGTTGGGCGGCGTCGCCGGCTATCTATTCGTGCCGATGGCCGAGGCGGTTGTCTTCGCCCTGATCGGGTCCTTCATCCTCTCACGCACCCTGGTGCCGACGCTGGCGAATTACCTCCTGAGGGAACATCACCGGCTCGATCACGACACGGTTTTGGAGCACGAAAACAAATCGGGCCTCTTCGGATACTTGGCTGTACGCACCGGGCCTCCACGCTTCTTGTCGGTTGAGCCGCTCAAGCGCTTCCAGCGCGGCTTCGAGCGGCGCTTCACGCAAGTGCGCAAGCATTACCGCTTCCTTCTGCGCCTGGCGCTTACCAACCGGCGGTTATTCCTCATCGGTTTCATGGCGGTGGTTCTTCTATCGTTCGGCTTGGCCCCGTTCCTCGGTCAGAATTTCTTTCCATCCGTCGATGGGGGGCAGATCAAATTGCATATCCGGGCGCAAACCGGCACGCGAATTGAGGAGACCGCGCGGTTATGCGATCAGGTGGAAGGCGCAGTGCGGCAGACGATTCCCGCTAACGAACTCGACAATATTGTCGATAATATCGGCCTGCCGATCAGTGGTATCAACATGGCTTATGGCAACTCGGGCACCATTGGGCCGGAAGACGCCGATATATTAATTTCGCTCGGGTCGGACCACCACCCAACTGATGACTATGTCGAGTCTCTGCGGGAAAAGCTTCCGCGTGAATTTCCGGGAGTCAAATTTGCCTTTCTCCCAGCTGACATCATTACCCAGATCCTGAATTTTGGCCTTCCCGCACCGATCGATCTTCAGGTCATTGGCAATAATCAAGTCGCGAACGATGCCTATGCCGAGGAACTGCTCAAGCGGGTTCGTGCCGTGCCCGGCATCGCTGATCTGCGTATCCAGCAGGAATTTGATCACCCGCAACTGCGTATCAATGTAGATCGGTCGCTGGCCGGAGAAGTCGGGCTGACTGAGCGTGATGTCGCCGACAGCTTGCTCGTGACCTTAGCGGGCAGTAGCCAAGTCGCGCCGACCTTCTGGCTGAACCCCCAAAACGGAGTGTCATATCCTATCGTCACTCAGATGCCGCAATACCGCATCGATACAATCTCCGACCTCGACAACGTGCCCGTAACCGCTGGCCAGTCGTCACAGATATTGGGCGCCTTGGCTCATATCTCGCGCGGCCCCAGCGACGGCGTGGTTTCGCACTATAACGTGCAGCCGGTCATTGATCTGTACGGTTCGGTGCAAAAGCGCGATTTAGGTGCGGTCGCCGCAGACATCCAGTCGATATTGCGCGATACGGCCAAGGATGTGCCAAAAGGATCGACCGTCGTCCTGCGCGGACAGGCACAGACGATGACAAGCGCTTTTGGCCAACTGTACTTCGGGTTAGCCGGCGCGATTGTGCTGATCTATCTCGTCATCGTCGTTAATTTCCAGTCGTGGCTCGACCCATTCGTCATCATCACCGGGCTGCCCGCGGCGCTGGCCGGGATAGTCTGGATGCTGTTCATCACAGGCACAACTCTGTCGGTACCGGCGCTGACCGGTGCGATCATGTGCATGGGTGTTGCGACCGCCAACTCCATTCTGGTCGTCAGCTTCGCGCGCGAGCGGTTGGCACAGGGTTATGACGCCTTTTCCGCCGCACTTGACGCTGGCTTCATGCGGTTTCGACCGGTCCTGATGACGGCGCTGGCGATGATTATCGGCATGGCGCCGATGGCGCTAGGCATGGGCGAAGGTGGCGAGCAGAACGCACCTTTGGGCCGGGCTGTGATTGGAGGGCTGATTTTTGCGACGATGGCAACGCTGCTGTTCGTTCCCACCATCTTCTGTGTTGTTCATGCACGCGATTCCGTCAAGGACAAGTCGACCACCCTGGCGCCGTCATCCGCACCACTCCCGACCGCCTAATTGCTGGAGAGATTATGACTGTTCCCGTTGGTAAGCAGCAATCGATCCGACGTCTCAAGAAGATCGGGATTATTGCCGGTGTCATCGCGCTCGTCGTTGCCGTCGTAGGCATTGGGTCGCGGATACTCAATGAGGCAAGCCTCGCCGACAAAACCGACGCCGAAGCTGTTCCGACCGTTTCTCTCGTGTCGCCCAAGAAGGGAACAACGGATCAGACCCTAACCTTGCCCGGCGATATCCAGGCCTATTTTGAGGCTCCGATCTACGCGCGGGTCAGTGGATACCTTAAGGGTTGGGAGCAGGATATCGGCGCTCATGTCAAAGCCGGCCAGTTGCTGGCCGAGATCGATGCACCCGACTTGGATCAGCAGCTCAATCAGGCAAAGGCCGATCTGGCTGCGGCGCAGTCCAACGAGGACTTGGCGGAGATGACCAGCAAACGCTGGCAAGTTCTGGTCAAGAAAGACGCGGTCTCACAGCAGGATGCGGATGAAAAATCGGGCGATGCGCAATCGAAGAAGGCGGCCGTGGTCGCCGCCCAGGCCAATGTCCAAAGGCTGATGGCGCTGGAGGCATTCAAGAGAATTGTTGCGCCATTCGATGGCGTCGTCACGGCCCGCGAGACCGACGTTGGAGCCTTGATCAACGCCGGCAGCGGGACCGGGCCCGAGCTGTTCCGCGTCGCTGACGTTCACGAAATGCGGATCTATGTTCGGGTTCCGCAGGCACTATCGGGAAATCTGGTCGCCGGGCAGACCGCCGAACTGCATCTGCCGCAACGGCCCGACCGGACCTTTCAGGCCACTGTGGCGACCACATCACATGCCATCAACCAGGCATCGCGAACATTACTGGTGGAATTGCATGCCGCCAATCCGGATGGCGACTTGCAGCCGGGAACCTATACCGAGGTCCATTTCAAATTGCCGGACAGTCCCGACACGCTGCGCCTGCCAACCAGTGCGCTCCTGTTTCGCGAGGACGGGTTGAAGGTCGCGACCGTCGGCCCTGACGATAAAGTCACATTGAAACCGGTCACGATCGGCCGCGATCTGGGAACGGAAGTTGAAATCGCCTCGGGACTGACCGCGACGGACCGGATTATCAACAGTCCATCGGATTCGATTTCCGAGGGCGATGTGGTGAAGCCGGCGGTTCCCACCAAATCCGCGGAAGTCGCCTCACGTCCTGCGACGGGAACGCAGCCGTGAACAAGTACCGGTACTTGCCGATCCTCAGTATTGTTTCGATAAGCGGTTGCTCGTTGGCGCCGGACTATAAGCCCCCGCTGATGCCAACGCCGGTTGCATACAAGGAAGCCGGACCCTGGCAGCCGGCAAAGCCGTCCGACGACCTTCCAAAAGGCGACTGGTGGCGCGACTACGGCGATTCGACGCTTGATCAGCTTGAAGGGCGAATAGACGCCGCCAATCCCGATCTCGCCGCGAGCGTCGCGCGCTATGACGAAGCCCGCGCTCTCACATCCGAGGCGAGTGCCTCGTTCCTTCCATTCGTCGATCTTGGGGGATCGGCTACGCAAAACCGCCAGTCGGCGAAACGACCGCTGAGATCGGCAAATCAACCAAATCAATACGGCGCGAATACTATCGACCTTCAGGCCAACTACGAGTTGGATTTCTGGGGCCGAATCCGCAACACCGTCGCGGCCGGTCAAGCGACCGCTCAGGCGCGCGCCGCCGATGTCGAGACCGTCCGGCTGGGTCTTCACGCCGAGCTTGCGAGCGATTACGCGGCATTGCGCGGCCTGGATGCGGAACTGAAGCTGCTGACCGATACAGAAACTGCCTATTTGCGAGCGCAGGCGCTGACCCAGGACCGGTACGAGGGCAAAATCGCGTCGGGAATCGACGTCTCCCGGTCGGCGAGTCAACTCGAATCCGCACGGGCGCTCGCGTCCGATGCCCGCGCGCAACGGGCCTTGTTTGAACATGCGATCGCGAGCCTGGTTGGCGAGCCCGCTTCAAGCTTCTCCATCCCGTCTGCGGTCGTGAATATCCCTTTGCCGGCGGTGCTGACCGGACTTCCTTCCGCTCTGCTGCAACGCCGTCCCGATATCGCCGCTGCAGAACGCCGCGTCGCATCCGCGAACGCCAGCATCGGTGTGGCCCGCGCCGCCTTTTATCCCACCATCACGCTCAACCTAATGGGCGGGTTTCAAGATACCGGTGGCGGAGCCGGGTTGCTGGCCGCGCCTTTCAGTTTCTGGTCGGTCGGACCGGGTCTGGTCCTGCCACTGTTCGAGGGAGGACTGCGGCAGGCGGCGGAAGCACAAGCCTATGCGGTGCTTGATGAGGCGGCCAGTCAATATCGCTCGACCGTGTTGGGCGCCTTCCAGGAGGTAGAGGATAATCTGGCGCTGCTGCATAATTTAGGGGTAGAGGCGCAGGACGAAAGCCAGGCAGTTGAGGCCGCCGAGCACACCGCGGACCTTTCGTTGACACTTTATCACGATGGCGCCGCCAGCTATCTCGACGTTGTAGTGGCCCAGACCGACGCCTTGCAGGCTGAGCGAACTCTACTGGATTTGAATACGCGCCGTCTGCAGGCCAACATAAGGCTGGTCCGGGCGGTTGGTGGGGGGTGGAGCACGGCCGATCTGCCCAGCAACGACGTTGTCGATACATTGCCCGAACGCGCCAAATCGAGCAGCTGATCTCGATTGGCGCGTTCGGTTGAACCCATCCTTAATATTTGTAACGGGCGCGAACGATGACGGTCGCCGGATCATCCGCATAAACGGCCACGGAGTTGCCGTCCTGCACGGCACTTGAGAACCAGTGGACATTCGTCAGGTTTCGGCCTTCCAGGCTGAGTGTCCAGTGATTATCCGGTAGATCGTAGTTTATCGAGGCATCGACCAGCGAACGGCTGTTTGTCGCCGCCAGTTGGACGCCGAGGATGCTGTTTTGGTATTTGTCGCTGTAATTGATCGACAGTCCGAATCTCAGTTGTCCTGGGATGGGCAGTTCGGGCGCATAGACCAGTCCAAGCAACGCGCGTAGCGGCGCCAACCCGACCAGCTTGTCCGTACTGCAATCGATCGTGACGCCGACGGTGTTTTGGCAAGCGAATTTGCCGTTTGTGTAATTACCGTGCTGGAGCGCGATCAGCGCATAAAGTTGAAGCTCATTGGTCACTTGCCAGCTTGGATCAAGTTCAAGTCCGGTCACCTGCGCGCCCGGGGCGGTCGTGAGATAGGAGGTCGAGGCACCGTATAGGAGAACGGGAATCTGCAAATTGGCATAGTCGTGGATATATGCCGAGAGGTTCACATGCACGCGATTGTCTAAAAAACTGGCCTTCGCGCCAACTTCAAATTCGTCTGCCGATTCTGGGAGGAACTGAAGGGGTTGAGTGACGATGACGCCTGTCGAATTGTAATTGGGCGGCAGGCGATTGTTCCAGCCGCCGCTCTTATATCCTCTCGTATAGCTGAAGTAACCGAGAAGGTCGGGCGTTATCTGTACGTTCAGACCAGCCTTGGGTGTAAAGCCGTACCAGGTGTCACTGGTCGATTGGGGGGAAAGCGCAGAAGCAGGGATCGCTTTCGTCTTACCGTTGAGGGTGGCTTTTTTGTTGCCGGCATAAAAGTCGCTGGAGAAATCTTTGTCTTCTATCGCGTAGTGAAACCCGCCCAGCAGATCGACACCCTCAACGATTGTCGCCGTCAGCTGGCCATAGCCGGCATAGGAGTAATCGTATTCGCGGGAGAAATTCGGCGAGCTGCCGGTGGGTGTCGTCTGCTTCGTGTCCTTCCTCATATAGTAGAGGCCCAGCGTCTCCTTGAGCGTGTCGCTTCCGCCGCTCTCGCTCAAATCCTCCGTCAGCTGGTTCTGATGGACGATTGCTTCGGTGCTGAGGACATTTGCCGGGGTTGCGTCGTAGGTCACATATGAGGTCGATTCGATATCGCGATAGGCAGTGATCGATTTGATGGTGAGATTGTCCAGCCTGTAATTCGTGACGATCGCAAGGCCCTGTTGATCGAGCCGATTGAGATCGGGGGTAACGGCTTCAGTCGTAAAGATATCGCGATTTGCGGTCGCTACCGGATCCTGACCGGGGGTAAATGGAGATAGCGCCGACGGGTATTTCGGCGACGACCGATCGCGTAAAGCATCAGCCGAAAGTGTCACATCCAAGGCATCGGTCGGGGTAAAAAGCAGTTTGGCCCGTCCGGCCTGGTAGTCGCGGCTATTGACGTCCGTGCCAAGCTTTGTTGCGTCTACCAAGCCTTCTCTACTGCGAAGCAGGGCGGAGAAGGACGCGGCAAGCTTGTCCTCGACAATGGGACCGCTCACCGCACCGCGGACATCGACCCAGTCTTTGGTGCCATAGGCGAGATCGCCTACCGCAGCCAATTGTTCTCCCGGCTGCTTCGTGGTGATCAGGACGGCGCCGTCAACCGAACTGCGCCCGAACAAGGTTCCCTGGGCAGATGGAATCACATCGATTTGGTCTATATCGATGAAATCAAACAGCCCGCCATAGGGACGTCCGTAATAGACGCCATCCACATAAGTGTTTGCACCTGTCTTGGTGAAAAAATTGGTTGAATCCGGAACTGGCTGCCTAAGGAAAAATCGCGCAGCGAGTGGGACGCCACTATTGGTCTTGGCGAGTAGAGCGGGAGCTTGCTTGGCAGTTTGCGAAACATTCAGGATGTCCTGATCCTCCGCCTGCGTGGGGTCGATGGTTATAAAATCTGTCGGCTGCGAGGAGGTGCTGCCGGGCCTTGCGGTTACTGTGATTGTTTCAGCAGGCGCTGTGTTCGATGAAATCTGTGACGAAACCAAGGGATCGGCATGTGACGGCATGGCAAATGCCGATGATATAACGGCGATTTTGAGCAACTTGTCTGACTTGAGGGCGCGACGAAACACTGGAGCGATCGGATGCATTTTATACCACAGATATGAGAGAGCTTTAGAACCATAGAATCACAACATCTGCTATATTAGATACACAGAATGAGCCAGTCAAATTATTTCTAAAAACATAAATATTATGTTATTTCAGATAAAAAAAACGGCCCATCCGACTATAGCTGGTGGGCCGCTTTACGTGACTAGGTTTAGAAGACGGGCGGCAGAGTGCCGCCCGTTTCACCGGATCAGAACGGATAGAACCGGAAGCTGGTCATCAGGATATTGTTGTCAGCGGTGCCGCCGCCGCCGACTCCGCCCCAGACATTGCGAGCGATATACTCATACTGCGTACCCCAGCGAGCGCTGCCGAAATCGCCCTGGTAGAACTTCCACCAAAAGCCGACGGTCGCTTCTGTAATGTCGCGGGTATTGGCGGTGCAGGCGAGCGCTGTGCCTTCGATATGACCGTTGCCCTGACATCCGGAGTTCACATAGGCCGGGTTGCCATAGCCATAATTGGTCTTGCCGATCGACTGATACCAGCGGTCGGCGTGTTCGATACCCGCATAGCTGTAGATATCCAGCGACGGGTCCGGATGGGCGATGAGACCAGCCAGCAAGCTGTAAGTCGTCAGCGGATGGATGCTGCCGTTGGCGCCGAAGGTGGCGTCGGGCAACTGACTGGTGGCATAGCGTCCGACACCCTGGCCGATCAAACCGCTCAACTGAAAATCGAGCAAATTGGGGATAACCGGAACGATGGCCCCGGCACCGACGCCGCCGGCAACATTGGTGCGGTTGTTGAAGTTGACGCGGTCACGTTCGAAGCTGCCGATGCCGTAAACCTCGTAATGGCCGAACCCAGGCTCCCATGCCGCCTTTACGATGACGTCTGGCGCGGCATCGATCGAATAGGCAGTGCTGGAGTCGAACAGATTGCCGCTCGTGTTGCTAACCAGAGTACCTGCGCCACTGGGTGCGGTGCCGGTCACTGTCGTTTGCGGGTTTTCAACTGACACTGCCAGCCACACGGTCTTATCCAGCAGATCCTTGGTCAGGCGGAACTGTGGGGTGCGGGTCCAATCGAAGCCGACAACATACTGTGCGTCGATGGTCAGCGGAACCTGTTCGTTGCGCGGCGTGATGCCCTTGGTGTTCATCGTCGCTAGGCTCCAGTTCTGGCCGCCCAGGAAATGCAGGCCCAGATCGTCCCAGTCTATGGTTGCGTAGATGTTGCGGATGCGCAGGTTATAGCTGTTGCTCTGGTTCGAATTTGCAGTGCCGGCGGCGCCCAAAAAGTCCATTTCATAATAAGCCGCGGCATGAGTTGAGCTGTCCACGTCGCTCGTTGCCAAGAGAGACAGGCGGCTTTGCCGTGCCGAGAAGCGGTTTTCATCGACATGGGCGTTTGAGGTATTGCCGAAGGGCACGGCGTTGAACTTCGTATCGACATCCGACGTCATATTCTTATCGCGATAAAGGCCTGCCGCTTCGATGAAGCCCCCGGGGGTGATGGTGACGGCGCCGACCTGGATGCCTTTTTTGCCCTTGGGCGGCGTAACTTTTGCAACCGCTGTAGCGACCTCGGTCGCTTCCTTCTGCGTTGCATCTGTGGTCGCCTGCATCTTTTTCAGGCTGTCCTGCATGATCTCGATCTGACTTTTCATATAGTCGATTTGCGCTTGCTGTGCGCGAATCTGAGCGGTTTGGCTCGCACTGTCCGCACTTGCGTGGCCGGTCATGCTAAGCGCCAAGCCAGCAATGCCACCAGCCATCAGTAATGGTTTTATGCGCATTTGTTCGTATCCCTTTTGATCCATTAACGACCGAAAGCCGAATGCCCCGGCCAGCGATAACGGCGCATCCCATACCCATAATCGAAGACAAAGGAAACCTAGAAATTCGTTTATAGATCGTAAAAGGTTCGAAGTTAGTAAGATTAAGAAATGAACTGTTGCAAAAATGCTTAAGAAGTACTGATATATAAGTACAGCACTGATGCAGGAGCGGATTCGCCGTTGACGGTATGGGGTCCGCTTGATATATGTTCAAGTTCGCCCATAGCTAGCAGGCTAATCAGGCCTGATATTGCGGTTTAAACGGCGGAAGCCTGCAAGTGGATTGCAGTGCGGTTTTTTTCAGAATGCATTGGTGGCCAAGTCGCTTTGGATTGGTGCCTTAATTCTAGCAACTGTGGCTTGCGACTCCCGCTGAACCACGTCACGCGCACATTATGGACGCTTACCTCGGCGCAGATATTATGTCGCCAAACGAACGATGCATTCAAATGGGTGATCATGCCCCTAATCTGAGTAATCGCGGCATTTACTAGGTACTACCTGCGCAAAAATAATCACCGAGAGCCAGACTGGTCGAGAAAATGAAGTTGTTGCGATATTGGGGTGTCAGTGGCTCGCGGGTTGTATTTTGGCTGAACGTGAGGTGATAGCCGAGCCCAGCGCTCAGCTTTGCGCGGACGGAGAGCGGGAATCGGTCCAACACGGCGCCGGTCGTCATGAATATCTAATGCTTCACCGCGCGTTCGCCGCCACGTGTCGTTGACCTCCGGTTCTGGCCCCAGCACGTACCCAAGGCGGGTGTTAAAACGTGGTGCAACACGCCTTAATATCGGCGAATCCCTGATATCGTCTGCGTGATCAGATGGGTGTTCTCAGTCTGAGTTTGTATGCCGGTTGGCGCGCTGCCTTTCAGGAAGGTCGTGAAGATATAGCTTCCGCTTTCCTATTTGGCAGTCATCAGGCGTTGCTTGGCGACGAGGAACTGGGCGTTGAGTGACCGCAGCTGGTTTTGGTGGTGTTTCCCTTGAATAGGTACCATGTGCCCATGATTTATTCGTAGCGAAATTGAAAGGACGATGAGGCGCAGCAGGTCCCGCGAGCCGAAGCTCGCGGGACCTGCTTTCACGTCTGCAGGGTGCAGGTCGCTTGTCGCAAAAACGAATCAGAATGCGTAACGAGCACCAAGTGTCGGAGCGATGTTGTCGTCGTAGTAATAGGGGACGCCCGGACCGTGAGGGATAGCGATGGCCAGACCGCCGGAGACGTCGGAATAGGCAATCCCGGCATAGACGTCGAAGCGCCTGGTGAAGTGATAATCCACGTAGAACGAAACCTCGTTGAGCGTGCCCGCGCAGGAAGCGCGGAAACCGGCAGCTGGAGAGCAGGTCGACGGAATACGAAAGTCGTTCTGATCCTCATGATAGTAGGACAAGGTGAGGGCGGTTTTGCTGTCGTAGGCGTATTTCACACCTGTCCAAAAAACCTGCACGATCTTGGGCGAATCAAGATTATTGTCTTCGATGCCGCTCAAGACGTAACCGCCCTGGGCCGTGGCGCCGATGCCCAGTGGGTTCTTCGGGTTCGTCAGCCGGATATATTCGTAGCCGGCAAAGAACTTGAACTGGTCCCAGGTATATTTGGCAGCGACCATCACGGCGGTGTTGTCGGTCACGATACCATATTCGCTGTTGTTCGTTCCGATCAGATTGGTCCCGGTGATGGGGTTTGTATTGATGCTGTCGAGGGTCGACTGATAGGGCGCCGCTCGGCTCGTGGGACCCAGCAAGGGGTTGAGCACGCTGATCGCCTGATTGACATGCTGGACGACGACGTCGGCGGAGAGCTTGGCGTAGGTTCCGCCGAGGTCGAAGCCGTAAGCCGAGTTACGTGCCGCTTCCGGCGTACAGGTGGTGGCGGTAAAGCTGGAAGAGGCCGAGAAGCAACCGCCCTGGCCGTCTGCGAATTTATACATCGCGCCGAAATGGACCGG